>NZ_VYKE01000083.1:0-25632 GCF_032424515.1 Pseudomonas sp. JV245A | reverse complement strand
ACGCCGAACTGGCGCGCCAGGGCTTGAGCGAACGGCGCCGGGATAGCGTGCGCGCCCTCAATGGCGGCCACCGCCGACGGGTGGAGATCGCCCGCGCCCTGCTGCATGAACCGCGCCTGCTGCTGCTCGATGAAGCCAGCGCCGGCCTCGACCCCGCCAGCCGCCTGGCGCTCAACCGGCACATTCGCCAGCTGTGCCAGGAACAGCGTCTGAGCGTGCTCTGGACCACCCACCTGCTGGACGAAGTGCAGGCCGACGACCAGTTGCTGATCCTGCATCAGGGGCGCCTGGTGGCCAGTGGCGTGGCCGGCACCATCAGCCAGGAACGGGGCGGCGACCTGGGCACGGCCTTCGCCCGCCTGACCCAGAATCCCCAGCCACGCCCGGCCCCGATCGGAGAACCGCTCGCATGAACGCCTACTGGCAATGCCTGCGCGGCATCGTGCTGCGCGAATGGCTGCGCTTCGTGCTGCAGCGCACGCGCTTTCTCAGCGCCCTGGTGCGGCCGCTACTGTGGCTGCTGGTGTTTGCCGCCGGCTTTCGCGCGGCCCTGGGCATCGCCATCATCGAGCCCTACAGCACCTACATTCCCTACGAGGTCTACATCGTCCCGGGGCTGGCCTGCATGATCCTGCTGTTCAACGGCATGCAGGGCTCGCTGTCGATGGTCTACGACCGGGAAATGGGCAGCATGCGCGTGCTGCTCACCAGCCCCCTGCCCCGGGCCTTCCTGCTGGCCAGCAAGCTGCTGGCCACCTCGCTGATCTCGCTGCTGCAGGTCTACGCCTTCCTCGCCGTGGCCTGGCTGCATGGCGTGCAACCGCCGGCCATGGGCCTGCTGGCCGCGCTGCCGGCGCTGCTGCTGGTGGCCCTGATGCTCAGCGCCCTGGGGCTGCTGCTGTCCAACGCCATCCGCCAGTTGGAGAACTTTGCCGGGGTGATGAACTTCGTGATCTTCCCGCTGTTTTTCCTGTCCTCGGCGCTGTACCCGCTGTGGAAGATGCTCGAAGCCAGCCCCTGGCTGTACTGGCTGTGCGCCCTCAACCCCTTCACCCACGCCGTGGAACTGGTGCGCTTCGCCCTGTATCAACGCCTCAACCTGCTGGCCCTGGCGGTGTGCCTGGGGCTGACCCTGGTGTTCTCCCTGCTGGCGGTGCTGACCTTCAACCCCCAGCACGCCGCCCTGCGCAAAAGCACCTGAGCCACAATCCTGCCACCCACCTCCACCCAACGTAGGAGCTGGCTTGCCAGCGAAGAGGCCCGCAATCCCAACGCCAGACCCCAGGCCCCTTTCGCCGGCAAGCCGGCTCCTACACAGCGCTTGCCCATGGGCGATCTACGACTTTGGTACTGCTTTTGCTGTCGATGGTCGCATTCACAAAAGGCCCTGCCCTGGCATGTAATGGGCCTATAACAAAAAGGATAAAAGCCTTATGCCCCGTGCCTTAGAGACCCTGGCCGCGCTAACCCTGAGCCTGGCGCTGGGCGCCGCCCATGCCGCTGCCCCGCTGTTTTCCGCCGAGGGCTATCGCACCAGCCTGTACCGCAGCCCGACCCCGCTGCAGATCGACCAGGGCCGGATCATCGACACCCCGGGCCTGCAAGAGCTGCTCAAGGAGCAACCGGCGCCCCTGCTGATCGACGTCTACCGTCGGCAATGGCTGCAAGGCCGCTTCATCGACAGCGAGCCCCACGCCAACCTCCCCGGCAGCCACTGGCTGGCCAACACCGGCGACGGCGAACTGAGCCCCGAGTGGCAGGCCTATTTCGCCGGCAACCTGCAACGGCTGAGCCACGCCGACCCGCAGCGCGCCCTGGTGTTCTATTGCCGTGCCGATTGCTGGCTGAGCTGGAACGCGGTAAAACGCGCGGCAGCCCTGGGCTATAAGAACATCTACTGGTACCGCGACGGCCTGGATGCCTGGGAGGCCGCCGGCCTGCCCGTGGAGGCGGCCCGGCCGCAACCCTTTCCCTGAGCGCCGCAGCACGGCGTTGCCGCCCCCATAACCACAATAACGAGGTGAAAGGCCATGTATAAAATTCTGATAGCCGACGATCACCCACTGTTTCGCGAAGCCATCCACAACGTCATCAGCGACGGATTTCCCGGCAGCGAGGTGATGGAAACCGCCGACCTGGACAGCGCCCTGGCCCTGACCCAGGAACACGACGACCTGGACCTGATCCTGCTGGACCTGAACATGCCCGGCATGCACGGCCTCAACGGCCTGATCACCCTGCGCAACGAAGCGCCGACCATTCCGGTGGTGATCGTTTCCGCCGAGCAGGACAAGCAGATCGTGCTCCAGGCCATCACCTACGGCGCCGTCGGCTTCATCACCAAATCCTCGGCGCGCTCGCAGATGACCGACGCCATCGAACAGATCCTCAATGGCAACGTGTACCTGCCGCCGGACATCATCCGCACCCAGAAAAGCCAGCCGGGGCGGCGCAGCAGCGAGACCCCGAGCTTCCCCCCGGAACTGCTCCAGGCCCTGACCCGCAAACAGCTGTTGGTGCTGGAACGCATGACCAAGGGCGAATCCAACAAGCAGATCGCCTACACCCTGGACATTGCCGAAACCACGGTGAAGGCCCACGTCTCGGCGATTCTGCGCAAGCTCAACGTGCACAACCGGGTGCAAGCGATCCTGAGTGCCGGGGACATCGATTTCGGTGCCTACCTGCGCCGCTGAATTGCGCTGATCGTGCACCGACCCTGTAGGAGCCGGCTTGCCGGCGAAGGCGATCTCTCGGGCGCCTTCGCTGGCAAGCCAGCTCCTACGGTTGTCAGGGATGCCGCGTTGGGCTCAGCAGGTGGCTAATGGCGGTCTTGAGTTTCATCGGCCGCACCGGTTTGTGCATCAGGGTGTGGCCCAGTTCGCGCAGTTGCTGTTTGAGCTCGTTGCTGTAGTTGGCGGTGATCATCATCGCCGGGATCGCCAGGGCGCGGCGGGCATTGATCCGTGCCACGGCATCGATGCCGTTCTGTTGCTGGTCCAGGTGGTAGTCGGCAATCAGCAGGTCGGCCTCGGCGCGGTAGTCGTCCACCTGGCGCGCCAGGTCTTCTTCGGACAAGGCGGTGATCACCTGGCAGCCCCAGCCTTCAAGCAAGGTGCGCATGCCGGCGCAGATCGCCGCGTCGTTATCCAGCACCCAGATCCGCGCGCCCTGCAAACGCTCCAGCAGGGCGTCGCCCAGCTCCGGGCGCGGCGCTGGCAAGGGCGCGCTGGCGCTGATCGGCACCTGCACGCTGAACACCGAACCACGCCCCGGCCAGGAGCGCACGCCAATGCGGTGCCCGAGAATCCCGGCAATCTTCTCGACGATGGCCAGCCCCAGGCCCAGGCCGCGGTCCTGGTCCGGGCGCTGTTCTTCGCCACGCTTGAACTCCTGGAAGATTTCCTCCAGGCGTTCGGCGGCGATACCCATGCCGCTGTCCCAGACTTGGATCGACAGCCAGCGCCCCTGGCGCCGACAGCCCAGCACCACCCGGCCCTGGCGGGTGTAGCGGATGGCGTTGCTCAACAGGTTGCGCAGAATCCGCGCCAGCAGCTGGATGTCGCTGCGCACCAGCGCCGAGCAGGCCACGAAGTGCAGTTCCAGGCCTTCGCTGCGGGCCACCTGGGCGTACTCGGCGGCGAGGTTTTCCAGCAGTTCGCTCAAGGCAAAGGGCGCGATATCGGCCTTGATCACCCCGGCATCGAGCTTGGAAATGTCCACCAGGGTACCCAGCAGGTTTTCCACGTCTTCCAGGGAGTTGCTGACATTGCGCACCAGGGCGCTGCTGGCCTGGGGATCGCGACGCTCCAGCAAGGCGCTGGTGAACAGCCGCGCGGCGTTCAGGGGTTGCAGCAGGTCATGGCTGACCGCGGCAAGGAACTTGGTCTTCGACAGGTTGGCCCGTTCGGCCTCGGCCTTGGCTTCGCGCAAGCGTGATTCCACCCGGCTGCGCTCTTCGATCTCGCGCAGCAGCTGCTGGTTGAGGGTGGTCAGCTCGGCGGTGCGTTCGCGCACCCGCAGCTCCAGGTTCTGGTAGGCCTGATGCAGGGCCTCGGCGGTGCGCCGGCGCTCGGTGATGTCGCGGATCAGCACGAAGATCCCCACCACCTCGCCATTGGCCAGGCGGTTGGGCACGTAGGAGCGCAGCATGTAGCGCTCCTGATTGTTGATGTTGGTCTCGGCGAATTCGAAGGTCACGCTCTCCCCGGCCAGGGCCCGTTCCACATAGCTTTCCAGGCGCTGGTAGTGCTGCTCGCTGTGCACCTCGCGCAGGCTCTGGCCGAGCATCACGCCGCGGGGCCAGCAGTACCATTCCTCGTAGACCTTGTTGGTGAACTCGTACACCAGGTCGGCATTGAGGTAGGCGATCAGCGCCGGCACATGGTCGGTGATCAGGCGGATCCAGCGTTCGCTTTCGCTCAGGGCCTCGGCGTGCTGGTAGCGCTCGGTGATGTCGGTGAAGGTGTTGACGAAACCACCGGTAGGCAGCGGATGGGTGCGGATCTCCAGCACCCGGCCATCGCTCAGGCGCTGCTCGCATTCGTGGATCGGCCGGCCGTTGGCGTCGCGGCTGTCGGGGCTCAGCAGGCGCAGTTCGCTGTCGCCGATGACCTCGGCAAACAAGCGATGCGCGGCCACCGGGGCCAGCCCGCTGAGCTCCAGGAAGCGCCGGTTCCACAACTCCAGCACGCCCTCGGCGCTGACCATGGCCACGCCCTGGGACAGGTTGTCCACCGCCCGTTGCAGCAGGTGGGACTTTTGCGCCACCGCCTGTTCCCGGCGCAGGGTTTCGCTGTGCTTGACCTCGGTGATGTCGGTGAACAGGATCACCCGCCCGCCTTCCCGGGTCGGCCGCTCGCTGACCTGCAGCCAGCGGCCGTTATGCAGGCGATACAGCAACTGCTCGTCACCGCCACTGCGCGGTTCTTCGCTGAACAGCCCGGTGCTGGTCAGCAACCTGCGCACTTCCGAGAGGCGCATGCCGGCCATGATCCGTACCCGGCTGTGGCTCCAGAAGGCACGGAAGCGGCTGTTGAACAGGACGATGCGCTGCTCCTGGTCGAACAGCACGAAGGCGTCGGAAATGCTCTCGATGGCGTCGATCAGGTGCTGGTGCGCCGTCTCGGCCCGCAGCCGCGCTTCGCTGAGCAAATGGTTGCCGGCCTTGAGCTCGGCCATGGCCTGGTTCAGGGCGTCGGTGCGTTCGCGCACCTGCTCGGCCAGCACCACCGAATGCTGGAACGCCGCATAGGGGTCGTTGCCACGGGTGATGCCGGATTCGACCCGTTCGATCAGCGCGCTGTTGATCCGCCGCAGCTTGCGGTTCTCGCGCTGCAGGTCATCGAGCTGCGCTTGCAGCTCAGCGGCGGGCCGGAGTTCGACTGCGGGCAATGGCGACCCCGGTGAAGGTCTGGTTGATGTGCATGCCATTGAACTGTTCTCCGTAGGTGTTGAAACCCATCACCCGCTGTTCCCGCAAAAAGGCCCCGATCTGCTCCAGGCTGCCCTGCCCCTCCAGCTCCAGACGGCGCAAAAAACAGTCGCAGCCAATGGTCAGCAGCAACCCGCCGAGGCGTTGCTGCAAGCCGTCGAACAGCTGTTGCAGGTTGGGCAGCAAGGGGCCGGGGGTCATGGCGGTGAGGACGATGCCGTTCTCCACCGCGCAGTAGAAACTCAGGCTCAGGTCCGGGTGCACCTGCTGCACCGCGCGCACGTAATAGTGCTGGTTGATCCGCACCGCCAGGGGGTGGGCGGCGAACACCCGGTGGTCGAGCTGCGCCAGGGGCACGCCGATCAGCCGCGCGTACTCCTCGGCGGCGGGCTCGGCGTTCAGTTCATAGACCCGGCGCAAGGTACTGTCGGCGCCGGTGACCACCAGTTTTTCTTCCCGGGGCTGGATGTGGTGGGTGGTGAACACCTCGAAATCCAGCCAGGTATTGACCAGCACCACCACCGCCGCGCCGCTGTGGAACTCGCCGCCGTAATACACGTGGGTGTGGGTCAGGTAGTTGTCATCGCCGGCCGAACCGCCGAAATGCGGAATGTCCCCCAGGGCCGCGCTGAGGGCGGCCAGCACCATTTCCTCGCGGCTCGACAGGCCGTCCAGCAGGGTCAGGGCGAAGCTGTTGCCCTTGATCGGCGCCAGGGTGTTGCTGCGGCAGCGGCCCACCAGGCGTTCGACCATCTGCTGGGCGTCGATCAGGCTGAAGTGTTCCATCTGGTCGATGAGTTCGGCGGCGATGGAAAAGTGCCGGTGATCGAAGCCGATGGCGGTCACGCAATTGCGTCCGTAGCCCAGGGGGGTGATTTCCCCGGCGCTGGTGCAGCCCACCAGGGGGATGCCGCCAAAGCTCTGTTGCAGGGCCGGGCCGAGGGTTTGCAGGGGGTATTCGGCGGAACAGAAGAACAGCACGAAGCCCAGGTGCGGATGCAGCAACTGGCTGGCCAGGTCCTGGGCCACCTGCTGCGGATCGGCGGCCTGGGACATGGCGCTGACCACGCCCTCGCTCTGGGCTTGCTGCATCGTCGCCTCCGGCGCGGGTTGTCTGAGCAATGAGTGTACGAAGCCGGCCCCGGGGCACGAATGCTACTTGGGTAGCGGGTAGCCGGTTCCATGGGTGTAGGCGCTGGCTTGCCAGCGAAGGTGTAGGCCGGGCTGGTGCAAGGCTTGAGGGCCTCTTCGCCGGCAAGCCGGCTCCTACGGGGAAGGCGCCGTTGCGGAAAATAAGCGGGGAATACGGGGCGCCGGCCCGGGCGCGATGCGCACGCCAGGGCCGGCGCTGGGGTTACCAGGTCAGTACGGCACCCACGGCGAAGGTGTCGGTGTTTTCGTTCTGTGCATTGGTGTGGTGGCCGTCGATCTCGAACTGGTTGTACTCGGCCACCAGCTTGAGGTTGTCGTTGATGTCGTGGAACAGCGCCACGCCCCGGGTCTGGTAGTCGGCGCCGCTGCCGACCACGCCGTTGCCATCGTCACGGGTCTTGCCGTAGGACAGCGCCAGGCGGTTCTTGCCCACCTTGTACGAGCCCTGCAGCAGGTAGCCCTTGCTGTCGACATTGCGCAGGGTGGCCTCGCCGGCATTGTTGGTGAAGAACGGGTTGATGCCCTTGGCCTGGAACCCGGAACCGGTCAGGGACAACCCGCCCATCTTGGCCTGCAGGCCATAGCCCAGGCCCTTGGAGGTCACCGACTGCACGTTGGGGTCGGTGTTGTCGGAGGTCTGGTAGCTGCCGTTGAGCCAGCTGTAGAACTTGGCCCCGCCCAGGTCGAACTGGTAGGTGACCTCGCTCTCGGTGCGCGGGTTCTTCTGGTAGGCCTTGCCCAGGGCGCTGCTGTCGTTGGTGTCCACCGGGTCGAGGATGCCCACCGCCACCCGCAGGCCGTCCATCACCGGGCTGCGGTAAGTGATCTGCGACGACGGAAAGGGATAGGGGTAACCGCTGCCGATGTTGCCGAACGACACCCCGCCGCCGTCCACCAGCCCCAGGCTGTCGCTGACCTGGCCGTACCCGGCGAGCATTTCATCGAGCAGGATGTTGGAACGGGCGAACAGGCCGAAGTCCTTGCCGATCAGCACCTCGCCCCACTCCGGGTTGGCCACGGTGCCGTAGAACTGGCGCACGTCGATGGCGGTGTCGGTGCCGTTGGTCTCGCTGTCGTTGATGGTCACCCAGAACGAGGCCCGGGCGCCGAGCTTGAGGTCGTCCACCTGCTTGCCCATGTTGAAACCTAGGTAGTTGGGCAGAAAGCCCATCTTCACCCGCGCCTGACGGCGGTCGTACTGGTCGCCGGCGCGGTCGACCTTGCTGTTGACGTAGAAGGCGTTGATGTAGCCGTCGGTGGAAAAGGTCGTCTGGTCCTTGTCGTACAGCATGATCTCGGCTTCGGCGACAGAGCCCAGGCCAAGGGTCGACAGGCCGACAAGCAGGGCCGGAATCAGAGGGTACTGGCAGTTCTTATTGTTATGCATGGCGCGCTCCGCAAACGGGGGACGAAATGTCGGAGGCGATTATCGAAACGCGCCAAGGCCGCCCATAGGCTGCCTTGGGGGCAAATTCAGCATGCTTTGGAGGGGCTGGCAGGGACCGGCAAATCCGATCCACGACCGGCCCGCTACCGGGCCTACTACCTGGAGTAACACCAAGGGCTCATGGACCCGGGTGCGAAGGGATGAAGTCCTTAGTCGTCGCCCGTTCAGTCGTCGCCCGCCAGGGCCCGCAGCCGCGCCAGTTCGGCGGCGGCCAGGGGAATGCCTTCTTGCAGGGACTTGGCTCGGGTGCGGTAGCGCCGATCCCCCGGCATGCGCTCCAGGCCCACGGCCTGCATCTGCCGCACCAGCTCGCCGCTGCGCTGGGCAAAATGCCCGCCGCCCAGGTGGCTGGGGTCGATGACGATCAGCAGTTGCCCGGTCCAGGGCGTCTGCGCCCCCGGGTGTTGTGACCAGTCGAATTCGAAGGAGAAGTTGCCACCGGTCAGCGCCGCCGCCAGCAGCTCCACCATCATCGACAGCGCCGAGCCCTTGTGCCCGCCAAAGGGCAGCAAGGCGCCACCGTCGAGAATCGCTGCCGGGTCGCAAGTGGGCTGGCCGTCGCGGTCCACCCCCATGCCCGGTGGCAGCTGCTGGCCCTGGCGCTTGGCGATCTGCACATCGCCGTGGGCAATGGCGCTGGTGGCCAGGTCGAAGACGATGGGCTCGGCGCCTTCGCGGGGTGCGGCGAAGGCAATCGGGTTGGTGCCGAACAGCGGGCGCTGGGCGCCATGGGGCACCACGCAGGTCATGCTGTTGACCAGGCTCAGGGCCACCAGGCCTTCTTCGGCGAAGGGCTCGACATCCGGCCACAGGGCGGCGAAATGGTGGGAATTGCGAATCGCCAGGACCGCGATCCCGGCGCTGCGGGCCTTGCTCAGCAGCAGCTCGCGGGCCGCCGCCAGAGCCGGCTGGGCAAAGCCGCCTGCGGCGTCCACCGCCACCACGCCGGGGGCCACATCCTCCACTTGCGGCAGCGCCTGCCCATTCACCCAGCCACTGGCCAGGGACGACAGATAACCGGGAATGCGGAACACCCCGTGGCTGTGGGAACCGTCGCGCTCGGCGCGGGCGCAGTTATCAGCCAGCACCCGGGCCACTTCGGCAGAGGTGCCGTGGCGAAGAAAAATGCGTTGCAGCAAGTCGGTCAAGGCAGGCAGATCGAGGTACTCGACGGGTGCCTGCGCCAGGGTCGCCTGGTTCGCTTCGGTCATTGCAGCTCCATTGGAATTGTTATTGGAAGGTGCCTGACTATCGCGTCACGCCAGTTAACTGTCAAATGTTGACTTCATGACAGAAAACATTCATTTTCCATTGTCAACGGCCCACAAGAATGAAAACAACCATGAGCCAGCCCATCAAGCAACGCCTTGAAAGCAGCCTGTCCAGCGCCACCGCGTCGGGCCGGGCGATTGCCAGCTACATGCTGGCCAACCTCTATGAACTGCCCTTCCAGACCGCCGCCGACATCGCCGAAAAACTCGGCGTCAGCGAGTCCAGCGTCGGCCGCTTCTGCCGCGCCATCGGCTACAGCCATTTCAAGGATCTGAAAAACGACCTGAAGAACGACCTCGGCGAAGGCCCGTGGCTGGTGGGCGACCGCCTGCAGGAGTTTCGCCAGCAGCCCAACCCGGCGGCCCAGGGCCTGCCCCGCAGCTTCGAGCTGGAAGTGGCGGCGCTGGTCAAGGTCTACGAATACAGCCTGACCCCGGCCTGGCAGACCGTGGTCCAGCGCCTAGCCAGCCGGCGCCGGGTGTACGTGGCGGGGTTCCAGACCGAGCGCGGCATCGCCGCCTCCATGGTCCACCTGCTGCAATACCTGCGCGACGGCGTGCACCTGGTGGACGGCGCCGCCGGGCATTTCGCCGACGTACTGCTGAGCCCCGCCGAGGACTGCGCCCTGGTGGTGTTCGAGGCAAGGCGCTACTCGCGCCACGCCCTGACCCTGTGCCACAAGGCCCGCGAGGCCGGGATTCCGGTGACCCTGGTCACCGACACCTTCTGCGACTGGGCCGAGCAGAACGCCGACGAGGTGTTCCGCGTGCCCACTGAATTCAACCTGTTCTGGGAGTCCACCGCGGCCATGCTGTCGCTGGTGCACCTGTTGGTCAACGAGGTGTGCAAGCACCTGGGACCCGAGGTGGAAAAACGCCTGGAAGCCACCGCTGCCCTGCATAACGAGTTTGTTGGCTACACATCGTCCGCCCGACCAAAACAATAAATAACCGAGGTGCTCCATGAACAACGTCCTCCGCTTCGCCGGCGCTTGCGCCCTGGTCATCGCCGCCTCCACGGCCCAGGCTGAAACCTTGAAGATCGCCACCGAAGGCGCCTACCCGCCCTTCAACTACGTGGACTCCAACAACCAACTGCACGGCTTCGACGTGGACATCGCCAACGCCCTGTGCAAACAGATGAAGGTCGAATGCCAGATCGTCGCCCAGGACTGGGAAGGCATCATCCCGGCGCTGCTGGCGAAGAAATACGACGCCGTGGTGGCCTCGATGATCGCCACCGACGAACGCAAGAAGAAGATCGCCTTCAGCAACCACTACTACCGCACCCCGCTGTCGGTGGCGGTGCCCAAGGACTCGGACATCACCGACGCCCAGACCAACTTCAAGGGCCGCACCGTGGGCGCCCAGGCCTCCTCGACCCAGGCCATCTACGCCGAGGACCACTACGGCCCGGCCGGTGCCGACGTGAAGTTCTACCCGACCCTGGACGAAGCCAACAGCGACCTGGCCGCCGGGCGCGTGGACGGGGTGATCGCCGACAAGTTCCCGCTGCTGGCCTGGGCTGAAAGCACCGGCAAGGATTGCTGCAAGATCATCGGCGATGTCAATGGCACCACCGCCGACGCCTCGATCGCCGTGCGCAAGGAAGACAACGCCCTGCGCGAGCGCCTGAACAAGGCCCTGGACGAGATCGTCGCCGACGGCACCTACAAGCAGATCTCCAGCCGCTACTTCGCCTTCGACATCTACTGACCGCCCGCCTTTGCCGCTGCCCTTGCCCCGCGCTCCCTTGAGCGCGGCGGCGCCCTGCACGGTTCATTTTTCCAGAGGGTTCGCGCATGTTCGAACAGCTGTCACTCCTGTCCTTTGCCAGCGGCGGCTGGGGCTCGGCCCTGCTTGCCGGGGCCCTGGTGACCATCGCCCTGGCGCTCGCCTGCGTGCCCATCGGCCTGCCCCTGGGCCTGGCCGTAGCCCTGGCCGCGCGCTCGAAAAACCGCTGGGCGCGGGCCTGGGCCACGACCTTTTCCACGGTGTTTCGCGGCCTGCCGGAGCTGTTGACCCTGCTGATCATCTACTACGGCTGCCAGATTGCCGCGCAGAAGATCCTCGGCGCCCTGGGCTACCCCGGTGAAGTGGCGATCAACACCTTCGTCGCCGCGATGATCGCCTTCAGCCTGGTGTTCGCCGCCTTCTCCAGCGAGATCTGGCTGGCCGCGTTCAAGACCCTGCCCAAGGGCCAGTACGAAGCCGCCCGCGCCCTGAGCCTGTCGCGGCGCACCACCTTCAACCGGGTGCTGCTGCCGCAACTGACGCGCATCGCTCTGCCGGGGCTCTCCAACAACTGGCTGTCGCTGCTCAAGGACACCTCCCTGGTGTCGACCATTTCCCTGGTGGACCTGATGCGCCAGACCAACCTCGCGGTCAGCGTGACCAAGGAACCCATGCTGTTCTACAGCGTGGCCTGCTTTGGCTACCTGTTCTTCTCGGCGCTGTCGGGGCACCTGTTCAGCTTTCTTGAGCGGCGCTTCAACCGTGCGCAACGGAGCCTGCAGCCATGAACCTGGATGACCTGCTGAACCTGTTCCTCAACCAGGAACTGCTGGAACGCTACGGCCCGCGCTTTATCGACGGCCTGCTGGTGACCGCCAAGCTGGTGGCGATTTCCTTCAGCCTGGGCGCCGTGCTCGGCCTGCTGATCGCCCTCGGGCGGCTGTCCAGCAATCGTTTCCTGCGGCGCCTCACCGGGGCTTATGTGTACTTCTTCCGTGGCTCGCCGCTGCTGGCCCAGCTGTTCATGCTGTATTACGGCCTGGGTTCGTTCAAAGGCTTCTGGCAGGACGTGGGCCTGTGGTGGTTCTTCCGCGACGCGTGGTTCTGCACCCTGCTGGCCTTCACCCTGAACACCGCCGCCTACCAGGCGGAGATCCTGCGCGGCAGCCTGCTGGCCGTAGCCCAGGGCCAGCGCGAAGCCTGCAAGGCCCTGAGCCTGTCGCGCTGGACCGCGTTTCGCAAAGTGATACTGCCGCAGTCGCTGCTGATCGCCATCGGGCCGCTGGGCAACGAGCTGATTTTGATGATCAAGGCCAGCGCCATCGCCTCCCTGGTGACCATCTACGACCTGATGGGGGTGACCAAACTGGCCTTCTCCCGCAGCTTCGATTTCCAGATCTACCTGTGGGCCGCGGTGCTCTACCTGCTGATCGTCGAAGTGGTGCGGCGCAGCCTCAAGTACCTGGAAGGCCGCCTGGGCCGGCACCTGAACTGAACCCTTGAGCGGGCCGCCCTGCGGCCCCTGTCATAAGGACTGAAACATGCATTGCCAAACCCTCGTTCTGGGCGCCGGAATCGTCGGCGTCAGCAGCGCCCTGCACCTGCAGGCCCGCGGCCGCCAAGTGGTCCTGCTGGACCGCCAGCCCCCGGGCAACGGCACCAGCCACGGCAACGCCGGGCTGATCGAACGCGCCAGCGTGATTCCCTACGCCTTCCCCCGGGAAGTGACCAAGCTGGTGCGCTACGGCCTCAACCAGCAATCGGACGTGCGCTACAGCCTGCGCCACCTGCCCAAGGCCGGCCCGTGGCTACTGCAATACTGGCGCCACTCCTCGCCCAAGGGCCTGGCCGCCGCCACCCGCGCCATGCTGCCGCTGATCGAACGCTGCGTGAGCGAACACCTGGCCCTGGCCCGCCCGGCCAACATGCTGCAGCTGATCGCCGACGGCGGCTGGCTCGAAGCCTTCAACGACCCACAGGCCTTCGACTTCGCCCAACGCGCCGCCGCCGACCTGCGCGACTACGAGCTCAACTACCGGGTACTGGACCGCACTGCACTGCTGGCCCTGGAACCCGGCCTGCACCAAGACGTGGTGGGCGGCCTGCACTGGCTCGACCCCAAGACCGTCAGCGACCCCGGCGGCCTGACCCGCGGCTACGCCGAATTGTTCAAGCAACGCGGCGGCCAATTCGTCATCGGCGACGCCCTGAGCCTGACCCAGGTCGAAGGCGGCTGGCAGGTGCACAGCGAACTCGGCCCGATCACCGCCCAGGAAGTGGTGGTGGCGCTGGGCCCACAAGCCAGCGGCATCTTCGAACCCCTGGGCTACCGCATTCCCCTGGCGATCAAGCGCGGCTACCACATGCACTACGCCGCCCTGCCCGGCACCCGCCTGCAGCACCCGATCCTCGACCCGGTGGGTGGCTACGTCCTGGCGCCGATGGTGGGCGGCATCCGCCTGACCACCGGCATCGAATTCGCCGACCGCGACGACCCGATCAACGAAATCCAACTGCGCCGCTGCGAAGCCCTGGCCCGAAACTTCTACCCCCTGGGCGAACGCCTCGACGCCGAACCCTGGCTGGGCCGCCGCCCGTGCCTGCCGGACATGTGCCCGGTGATCGGCCCGGCCCCGCGCCACCCCGGCCTGTGGTTCAACTTCGGCCACGCCCACCACGGCCTGACCCTGGGCCCGGTGAGCGGCCACCTGCTGGCACAGATGGTCACCGGCGAAACGCCCTTCACCGACCCCACCCCCTACCGCGCCGAGCGCTTCAACTGACCGACGGAGAACCGCCATGCAGACCCAGACCGCCCCGCTTCCCGCCGCCTCACAAGCGCCCGCCCAGCCCATTGCCGACCCGCGTGAAGTGGTGATCGATATTGCCGGGCTGAACAAGTTCTACGGCGCCTTCCACGTATTGCACGACATCGACCTCAAGGTGCGCCAGGGCGAACGCATCGTCCTCTGCGGGCCTTCCGGCTCCGGCAAATCCACCCTGATCCGCTGCATCAACCGCCTGGAGATTGCCGAAAAGGGCCGCATCCTGGTGGACCGCACCGACCTCTCGCAAAACACCCGCGAAGCCGCCCAGGTGCGCAGCCAAGTGGGCATGGTGTTCCAGCACTTCAACCTGTTCCCGCACATGAGCGTGCTGGACAACTGCACCCTGGCACCGATGACCGTGCGCGGGTTATCGCGGAAAAAGGCTGAAGAACTGGCCCGGGGGTTTCTGGCCAAGGTGGGGATTGAGAACCAGGCGGATAAGTACCCGAGCCAGTTGTCCGGCGGGCAGCAACAGCGCGTGGCGATTGCCCGGGCGTTGTGCATGGAGCCGAAGATTATGTTGTTTGATGAACCGACTTCGGCGCTGGACCCGGAGATGGTGAGTGAGGTGTTGGATGTGATGGTGAAGCTGGCCGGGAGTGGCATGACGATGTTGTGCGTGACCCATGAGATGGGGTTTGCCCGGCAGGTGGCTGGGCGGGTGTTGTTTTTGGATGGAGGGCGGATTGTGGAGGATGCACCGCCGGAGGAGTTTTTTGGGGCGCCGAAGAGCCCGAGGGCTAAGGCGTTTCTTGCGCAGATTATGCATTGAGTGGATGGGCGCCGCGTATTGTGCGGCGCCTGTTTAGCTTAAGTAGAGGTATTTATTGCTGCACTTAGTGAAAGACTGCTATCGGCCGATTCTGTTGAAAAAGTCGGATTTTCAGCTGACCTGAACTCAGGCATGACCATCGCCCAAGAACCAACTCACCACATTGAGTGGTTTCTCGCCCTTCGTTGACCGTTGTTGCTCAGTTAGTGGGTTAATTTGAGGTTTTTTGCTGATTGCAGGCGCACCTATCCCGTGACTGGTGGCCCTTGGTATGAAAATTTGGCCAGTCGTCACAGGTTCTGCACCGCAGCGGCCAGCGTGAATTCATCAGTCGCGCCACTCATGCCACGTAGTCTCAGGCGATCCAGTTTCAGGATGCGCTTGAGGTGGGCAAACAACATTTTGACCTTCTTACGTTCGTGGCGAGAGCGCACGTACGCAGGTGTCGCTGCGATTCGCCGAGCCACATCGCGCGCGGTCTCATGGACGCTGCGTGCGATCTTGCGGAACGCAGTGTTCGAGCAGCACTTGGCTTTCATCGGACAGGCAACGCAATCGGTCTGCCGGGATCGGAAGATGATGGTGTTGGCTAGGGTGACGTGCGAACGCTCGTTCTTGAAGGCTCGCCATTCGCTGCGCAATGGGTTGCCGGCTTGGCAGCGTTCTTCCTCGGTCTCTTCATTCCAGTAGAAATCGTTACTCGAAAAGCTGTCGTTCTTGCGCTCAGTTTTGTCCCACACCGGCACATGCGGCTCGATGCCTTTTTCCTCCACCATCCAGGCCAGCATCGGCGCGGTACCGTAAGCGGTGTCGCCAATGAGGCGTTCCGGCTTGATGTCGAACTGCGCTTCGACCCGATCGATCATCGTCTTGGTGCTCTCGACTTCTGCGGTTCGATGAGCCGGTGTGGGTTCCACATCCAAGATCACGCCGTGCTCGGTATCGATCAGATAATTCGTGGAGTAAGCGTAGAACGCTGGGCCACCTGGACCCGCAGTCCAGCGGGCTTGAGGATCAGTCAGTGACAGGCGCTTCGGTAGCGTTCCGGCCAGAGCCTCTTCATCGAATGCCTCAAGATACTCACGCACGGCGCGGGTGCTCAGGGCCGGATCGCTCCAGTTGATCGGTTCATCGCCCGGTACACCGCGCTGCCGACTCGCATCCGCCTTAATGATGCTGGCGTCCACGGCAAAGCCTTCGCCTTTGACCAAGCCTGCGTCCATGCAACGACGCAGCACTTCATTCAACAACCAGCGAAACAGATCGCTGTCCAGAAAACGGCCATGTCTATTTTTGGAAAAGGTCGAGTGGTTGGGGACTTCATCTTCAAGGCTTAACTGGCAGAACCAGCGATACGCCAGGTTCGAATGGGCCTCTTCGCACAGCCGCCGCTCTGAGCGAATGCCGTAGCAAGAGCCCACGATCAGCATGCGGATCATCAGCTCGGGATCAATCGACGGACGCCCAATCGGGCTGTAGAAATCGGTGAGGTAATGGCGCAAGTCGCTCAGATCGAGACACTGATCAATGCTGCGCAATAGGTGATTGGTAGGGATGTGATCTTCGAGATTGAACGAGTAAAACAGCCGTTCCTGCCCACTCGATAACTGTCCCATCATGCTGCGTGCGTCCCTGCTGACCGATGTGAAGATTTTGCCGCAGGCCAGACAGGGGAGCTACTTTTTCAACAGAATCGGCCAAAAGCAGACGTTCGGGAGTGATGGCTTAAGCCCACCAGTACTAGTTTTTAGGATGGAGAGACCCGCGACTCTGATTGCGATTTCAGACCTTGCGCTGCATACGAACTCAAAATTTGATTTAACACTTTGTAGAGTAACTGCAATCATCTCATCACTGTGTAGGATGAAAGCAATAAACAAATAGTTTCTGAAGGCTAGATTTGATGGTAATTTCTGTCTTCAGCCCATCCACTTACCGTTCGACGTATCCATGGTTAAAAAAGTCACGGCCACAGCGTTAGAGACCTTGAGCCCTACTCAGTTCGAGAATCTTATATTTGATCTCATGGTATTGCGAGGCATGTCCAATGTGAATTGGCGGACTCCAGGAGCTGACGGGGGTAGAGATATTGAGGGAGAGACGTCAGTAGTTGATTTTTCTGGACACCAGAGAACAGAAAAATGGTACATGGAGTGTAAACGCTATAAGGCCGCAATAGGCTGGCCTACAATTTACGAGAAAATTGGTCATGCGGACGCAACCTCGGCAGATGTTTTGCTGATGTGTACACAGTCAACATTCTCGCCCACCGCTATAACTCGAACCCAAGAGTGGAATAAAAGGCAAGGGTCTGTAAAAGTGCGCCTGTGGCCGAAACACGACCTTGAACTTAGACTGGGAGAGCATCCTGACTTGCAAACGAAGTATGGCCTTGCGGGAAGCAAAGATCAATCTGGTAGCTCAATCACAAATCTTGTACTTACGATATTCAAAGCTTTAACAAGCTACGATGCGGGCAGAGAATATACAAATAATCCCGCAGAGAGAATGTTTGAAGCTGCCCTAGCCATCTCCAGTTTAGTTCACAAAAAAATGGAGGACATAGAGTTAAGAGGCCAGATGAGTAGCAGTGCGCTTAAGTCTGAAAGCAATGAATTCGTCGAAATCACTATCAATGGAGAGTGTCGACTTGATCGGCATGGCGTCAGAGCCTATGCTCACTTGCTAGCGGCAGTGGCATCTTCAAGAATCAAAGTGACCTCGCAGAGTCATAGTGCATGTACACTACTTTCTGAAGATGGCCGTGACCTAAAAGTACTGGTCGACCGGCACAATGCTGCCTTTAGCTCTATTTGCTTCTGGTCAAGTTTTGATGCCGATATAAACGAAAGCGAAATTATACTTATACAGCGCGAGGCTCTCTGATGTCAGACAATGCTGATGAGCCGACCAATATTGATGTCGGCGTTTTGTTTTTGGCAAACTTCGTCCATCAAGTTGTAAACCCTCTAAATGGGGTTATTGGGACGCTCGATAATATTCACGACGGGACATACTCCGGCGATATCGTTGATCAAAAAATCAACGCATCACGCGCACAATTGGAGCAGTGTGTAACTCTGCTGAGAAACTTGGCATACCTGTCCGACTACTTTTTTGAAGAATCAGATAGCACTCATTTACGAAAGCCGCGGGAAGTTGTATGGAGCCCATTACAACAAACAATAATTGAGGCAATCCAGTTCTTCCAGATATTGGCTAGACAAAAGAGAATCGGGCTGGAGTTGAATGATGCTCGAAAACAGCAGCATCGCATATTTATCAGGCCAGAGCTACTTCGTCAGATATTCATAAATTTTTTTGATAACTGGTTGAAATATGGGCTAAAAGATCAGATTGTTAAAGTGCAGGTGAGCACAAATAACGCTAATGATTTGGTGATAGAAGTAGCAGGAAAAAGCATTCCATTTGATAATGCAGGAGCTAATTCCTTATTCAATTTTGGCGTTCGAGACAGAAGCGCGATTGACAAAGTTGCTCAAGGCTCGGGAATTGGTCTTTATATTTGCAAACAGATTGTAGTAAAAACCTTAAAAGGTACAATTTCGGCTGTGCACCAGAGTACAAGTGCACTATCTACTTTTCGCATCTCAATACCAAAAGAAAATTGGAAATATGACAAATAAACCCTACAAAGAGAAGTCCGTACTCCTAATTGATGACGAGCCAGAGTACGTTCAATGGTTATATGACTATCTTGTCGCCAAGGGATTTGAGGTCGATATGGCGGAATCGGTCGCTGATGCACTAAAACTTGCCGATGCTGCTAGCTACAGGTTGTACCTTGTCGATCTTAACATTCCAGCAGGCGCTTGGACCTCTCCGTCACCAATGCCTGAAATATATTCCCAATATAAGGGATTAAATGTTATTCGTTACGTGCGAAGCCAAGGAAATGCGGGCGTAAGAGTTGTGGCTTATTCAGCGCACGAGAATGCGGAGATTCATGCTGCCATTGATAATTTATACTGTAACTATGTCGTCAAAGGTCGTGCAAGGGATATTAAGGCAGAAATCGAAACCGTGCTCCAGCACGACCCCAAGGCCTAGTCACGATACAACCTAGAATAACTGCGAGCGACGACTGCTCCAGTGCTATATTTTTACTCATCGCTGGCTGGTACTTTTAGAAGCTACTTTAATCAACCCATGCTGAGAAACTAAGCGGCTGCCGAGACAGGCCGCCTTGAGGTTACGTCCTGCCATTGCTAATGGTCTGCTTTTGGCCGAAAGCTGCCGGTTGAGAATGGTAGTAATCGGCAACTCGACTTGTCTACACAAATCCTGGGGTGTCGGACGGTGAGGCTTTTAGTTTAATGCAGGCATCTAGAAACAAGCTCCCCAACGGAGAGATTTTAACACCGCCGCGAATTATTCTAGCTTCATATTCGGTTTTTTGTGAAATGCCGAGAAGTATTTTTTGGGTTTCTTCGCCACTTTCCAATCTGCTATATCCATCAGAGTCGTGTAGGCCATATACAGGTAGAATCTCTACAAGCCCCAGCCGCCGCAAATTATCTATATAGTAAGGGCTCATGCTAGGTAGTTCGCACTGCGCATCTTCACCCAGGAAATTTATTAGTAATGTGTGGTCGTATCCCGCATTACTTTCTTTGACTTCTGCCCGAACAGTTATTATCGGAAAAGCATTTCTGTCTAAAAACAATTTCATTATTTTCGCTTCGTCAGCCGTCATCTGGCGAATTATCTCAACGAATGCTGGATGAGAAGATTCTGCTGTTGCTTTATCCATGGCCGTAGCTAAAAGATTGGCATATAAATCACTAAGTGTTTCTTCATGACCAATGTATCGAAGGGCATCCAATGCGGGCCCTGCTACATTAAGCTTAGGCGGGATTATGTTTTCAACTGGTGTATCCTTAAGCTTTTCCGCTACTTTTGTCGTCACAAATTTACTGAATTGATCATAACCCCAAACTAGACTGCTAAGAGGTGCTAATGCGATATTCACTGTCTTAGCTACAGTGTGTAATCCTTTCCCGATCTCTCGAACCGAGGGCTGCAGCAAGTCTTGATAAATCGGAACTTCTTTGACTAGGCCTGTGACTGCATCAATCGTGCTTTTGACATTTCCTGAATCAGACATATGTTTCTCCCAGTGTTCATATGAGTAACGATTGTGCCATGCGGTGAGAAGGGGACAGATTTATTTTTTCTAGAAATAAATCTGCCCCCCCTTTTCTCTTGTCCCACTTTCCACTCTCAATTACGATAGCCCTTGGCCTCCGCCTCCTTCTCCACGTCTTCGATGTACTCTTCTCCCGATCGCACTTTTTCCAAAATATCTTTGCAAGCTTCCGAATAACGATGGGACTGAACTTCTGCCCCGTTCATAATCGCGCAGTGATACTTATTGTCGAATTTCTTGAGATCAATTCCAGTCGTTCCAGCAATCGTCCTCAGTAAGCGATCGCAAGCATGCCAGGCTTGGTATCCCATTGCCTGACCCAGAGTGGTTAATGTATAAGGAAAGTTAAGGTTGAATGCTAGGCCGTCGGCGCCATCGGCAATTCCGTATAGTTTAGCGAGTTCCCCATCGGCCTCCGTCACGTTAGCCAGCACTTTGTAATCGACCTGAATAGGGTTTCTGGGAATGTCAGTCCGCACGAGCTGGTAGGTACGGGCGAGCAAAGCCCTTAGTAATCTAGGGTTCACATTCTTCAGCGCTTCATTTGCTCCGAAAGCTGAGTAGACCCAACTAAAATCATTGGCGACGACACTTTTTATGATCACACTACGATGATCAGAAACTGGAATAAGCCTCTCGCGGCGAGGGTACTCTTCAGAGAGGTCACGATCCTCCCACTCTAGGATGTAAATATTCGGGATGAGCTTGCCGTCTTCCGACAGAATTTCGTCAATATCCGCAAGAATTGTTTTAATGTTCGGGTCTTCAGCTCTGTAGCCAATGAACACTAACGGGTGTTCAGCGAAAAAAGCTAAAAGCTTGGCAGAGAGATACTTCTTACGCTTGACGAACTCTTCATAGTCAGTGCGCGTTAGCACGATACTTTCGGGTTGAGAAACGCATCCATGGATCTTGAAAATCTCTCCGATACTCGAATGGTTAGCGTAAAGGATCCGTTGTCCCACAATAGCTTCATAATCGGGGAAGATGCCCTCCAGTAGCTCATCGTAATTGGTGGTAATTACAGAGTGTGGCCGAATCTTCTTCAGCAATTCGATCTCATCCGATAGGCCTGGCTTTTCCGTTGCCAGAAGCTCTTTGAGAATCTTCGTCACCGTGTATTTGATATAAACCTGCGGCGAGCTCGTTTCATCATACAGCTCCTTTGGGAACTGATCTTGGCCAGCCCCCCAAGCCCAATCGTTGTATCTGTCGGAGAATTCAGTACCAATATCCACAAAGTCGGGGTAGCGTTGTTTGTAGTAGGCAAACTGTCGTGCAATCTCTGGACAGCGCGCCGCTAGCTCCTTCAAAAGTTCCTCCCAGCTAGGGCCCTTCAGGTAGCGCTTGGTGAAGCCCGACCCTACGAACAATATGGGCTGGCAGGCCATATCTCCTATGCAGGTTTTGATGTCTTCTGTTACATCTTCAACGTATTTCGCGTAATCCCTTGGCATCCCGCTTCCCTCTCTCGACAGTAATGGCAAAATGTCATATCGCATTTCTTGGATTGTCTTTCAAGGGGAAAGAAGCGGCTTGCGAGCTCATTTACAGCTGAATGCGGAGCCGATAGGTATTGATGCCATTAGTAGAAGACAGCTACTGGCCGCTTCTGGCCGGTAGCCGTCAGTCGCGACCGACTGCTATCGGCCATTAGCTGCCTCTAACAATGTCTTCTTTTTGGCGCTTTCACCGGTATCTGCCAATTAGACCTCGACGGGAAAGTCCGTTTGATTTCTCTTAGTTCGATCTTTATTGCGGGACGAGTCGCGGCGTAGCAGAGCACACGACCAATCGGCTCGAGCCGCGCGTCATCGCCACGTAAAGATGACGAGCATCCATGTTCTCAGGGTTGGGAATCACCGCAACCTGTGCCTCCAATCCCTTCAATAGCAAGGTACTACCAATAGCGCGCCGAGCTAGTTGTCGGCTCTCATGGCGATTGCGTTCGCGCTCTCGGATTGTGGCCTCCACAAAGGTGCAACCACCTCCGGCCGCAGTCTCCATAGCTCGCAGGCAGCCATACAGCACCTCGGGGCGATATACTCGCGCGTGCTCTTGGCGCATCAAGGCTCTAAGCGCTTCCGTGGCCAGCAGAAAGGTCGGAGTCGCGGCGAATGACACCAATGCGGCCTCCGCCGGAGTAGGCATAGTGCGAGCAGAACCACGTTGCAGGATGTCCAGGCGTGGCAGTAATGCGGCAGCGCCGACTTGCGTTATCGTCTCGGCGGCAAAATTGACGAGTTGCGCAGCGGCGTCCGCTGCCTGCAAGTCGAATCTCCGGCCGAAGCTCGTGAGGTCCCCTAGATCTACCGGTTCGACTGCAGTAGCACCAGGGGTTTGACTGGCCATTTGTCTGCGTCCTCGGGTGTTGCGGCTGTCGCCTATCACCAGGACTTGCCCTTCGGGTGTTACTGACCTTGTAAGTGCTGCCGCCATGCGCTGACGGTCGGCTGTGGAGGGGAGCAATTGAATCCAGTTGACCTCGGCAGGCGCCTGGTCCAGGTCGATGCTCCCGCCTGCTTGCAGCACCCGCCGGCAGTTCAGAAGCCACTCGCCAAACCCGCGGGTACCTGCGTTTATCCAACGCCATGGTTGATTCAACTCACCGATGAGCGGGAACTGCTGGAGCACGTGTCCATCCCAGTCCACCAGTTGGTTGCCTGCAAAGCCGAAGATTGCCTGCATAGGATCACCCAGCACGCAAGTAGGTAGTACCGCCGCGAGTGCGGTGACCAAGGCGTGCTGCACCAAGTTGCAGTCTTGGTACTCGTCGACGAGCAAGTGAGCATAAGTTGCCGCCAGGGTATCGCTCACATGCCCCGCTTGCACCAAGGTGCAGGCTGCCAAGCGGATTGCGGGATAGTCAGTGCCTGGATTTCTCAGTTCAAGAATGGCAGCAGGTATGCCGCTTCGCTCTGGGAAGATACCGACCAAGCGCATGGCAAAACCGTCGAGGGTCGCCACGCGATACGCGGACGCTGGAACGTTGGCGCGTTGCATGCGCAGGCGTAGTGCGGCCACACCCGCGTTCGTATGGGTCAGAACGAGAACAGGTTTGGCGCCGGTATACTGGGTCAGCGTGTCCGCGATGAGTTGTGTCTTGCCACAGCCGGCTGGCGCCGTCACGGTTCCGCTGCGGAAGGCGAACAAATTGTACTCAGGCGGCATGGGCCCACCTGAATAACTGGCTGATTAAGTCAGTAAACCCAGCTTCCGTAGCCCGGTAGTTGGGGCCGACAATTTCCCGGGCAAGGATCTCGAATTTGGTTAGCGACTTGTACCAGCCGTTCTTTCGGTTCCGGGATGTCAGGGCCAACAGCAAACGCACTTCAGGAGAGTAGGGGTACTGTTGTTCGCGTAGCTGCAGGATGTCGTCCAGGGAATTGCGTCCCTGAGATTGCGTACTGATATGCGCGGCTACTAGTTCTCTATCGAGAAACTCCACGGCACGCTGGAGCATGGTGTCTACTCCAGCATCCGGTAGGCTGAGGAACAGTTCATCTTCCAGGGCTCGCCCTTCCCTCCATGTAATAAACTCCCCTCCGGCCGCGCGATAGGCTTCTACGACCTCAGGAGTCGGGGGCTTGTCAGCATCGACAAGAACCATGACACGGTAACCCAGCTTAAGTAGAGCAAGGCCTCGAGCAAAGCACCGGTCCGGCTCACCTCCCCCCACGTTTACGTAGGCCGTTCCTGCAGCAAGAAGTGAGCGGTAGTTCTGCGCCGTCCAGTACTGATCCAATCCTCTAATAAGCCCGACTTCACTGGCCCCTTCGCAAACGATGACGCTGCGAGCGAGAAACGCTTCCGGATCCATTCTAATGGTGCTCTGCACATCGTCTTCGACACCCACTTCAAGCACATGGTGAGTGCCATCTTGTGCCTTTCGCACTACGAAAATTTGGTCGCCTCGAAGCTCCCTGACTGCCACCGGTGAGTGAGTTGTCAGGAAGGCCTGCAGCGGTGATGGAGCCTCCTTGGCACCCAATGAGTCGAGCAGTCGGACGAGCCTGTGCGGCTCAAGCCCACACTCGACTTCGTCCACCAGAGCGATTGAGGCGCGCTGCGCAGCTGCTCGCTGTAATCCAGCTATCAATAACCGTGAAGAGCCCGTGCCTAACGAACGCAGTGGCACCCCCCGCTCATCGTGTAAGGCAATGGCGCCGTCGCTGATGGAGACAGCATGGGCATCCAGTAGGGCTTGTGCCTGAGTTCCGACGGGAACGCCTAAGGCGGTTGCCTTCTCGGTGACGATTCGCAGCGTTTCAGCCAGTTGGGCTCCTGCCTGATTGCCGAACGTGGCACGCGCCTCACGAGAGGCGTTAGTAAGCTCGGCGCCTAGATTGGGGCGTTCTTCTGTGAGTCGGTTGAGTACGGATCCACGGGTCCACGACAGATTGGAGTTAGCGTAGGTGCCCAGTCGTGCAGGCGCCAACAACAATCGATCTTTCCATGCGATGTTGCGTTCTTGGCCTAAGGCTTGGGCCCGCTCGGACACCAACGTCCAGATTGGTTCGAGCTCGCTGTCCACTATCAGGCGTAGAGAAAGTACGGTTTCGAACCCTTGCAGTGGTTCAGCTTGTAGTTGGCCGGTTGTGCTATCGAACGCGTGCAAGTACTGCCCATAGACATCCAGGTTCTTCAGCGTGTCTGGTAGCTGGCCCAAGGTCAGCGTGATCTGAATGGGTTGGCTCACGTCGAGGCCGAAGAAATCGGTATCCCCCAACGTAATGTTTCGGCGGGCACCAAGGCACAAGTCAATAGCATCCAAGATGGTGCTCTTGCCACTATCGCCAGGACCAATTAAGCAATTCAGGCCTGGCGACGGAAGCCAGGTGAGTGACCGTATCGATCTGAAATTCTGAATTTCAATCTTGCGAATCCGAACCACGCACCACCTCCTTGATGACATGTCCTGCTCTGTCATGGCGGTGTAGTTGATCGCTGCATGAAGGGCAGTGTGACGGGCGCTAAGCCTTCCACTATAGACCCGAGCACATCTGGTTCAAGCAACGAAAGATCGGCTGAGTTGTCAGGAGAGTCCCGATTGCACTCGAACTCGCCTTGAGCCGGCAGTCCGCTCAGGGCCGAAAGCTGTCTTCCAAGTCTGTCCACAAGGTCAGGGGCAACTCACCTGATGCAACAGTCGCTAATTGTCACGACATAACCACTCAAACATCTCACCCAATGCACGGTTGCCGCCTCCAAACACCGTCTCTATAGTTCCCCCTCGCAGCAACATCCGCGACGACCTTGGCCGGTCGAATTACAACGCAACATCAGCGTCCACAACACCTTTGCAGTCGCCTTTCCGGTGCCCGCGACAGGATGTTATGACGGCTGTGCGCGGTGATTCTCCGGTGGTCATAGGCGCGCACAGCGGTCATTTTCTTCGTCGTCGGCAACCTTGGTGATTGCTCCATAAACAGGAGCTGTACCGATGATTGACCAGCCACTTTCGCGCTTTACCGCCGTCGACACTCACGACGCCAACCAAGCCGTTTTCTACCTCGACACCCAAGCCTCTCTGAGCGATCTGGCCAGCAGTGCGGCCCATCGTTTCACCGTGGTGCGGGATCTGATGGACACGCTGTCCACGCTTAACCTGAAAGACATTGCCGACTGCGACCTGACGCGGGTCACCCGAGGGGTGCATTTGCTCACCCGGGAGGGTTGCGCGGTGCTGGAGGTGATTCAGTGGCGAACAGAGCAAGAGCCCTGAACGCCATTGAACTCAACCAGCGCGTAAAACGCGCTCGGTTTTGCCCCGGCCTTTGATCTTGCTTTGGCTTTTGATCCTGCTCTTGATCTTCCTGCCCCC
>NZ_VYKE01000082.1:0-25891 GCF_032424515.1 Pseudomonas sp. JV245A | reverse complement strand
CCAGGTCAGCGACCAGGGCTTGCAAGAGCGCACCCGGGAAGCCAAGCAAGCCATCGCCGAAACCGCCCAGCAGATCACCCCGTCCGCCGTGGAGCTGCTCCAGGGTCTGAACGACCAGCAAGTCAAAGAGATGAATTCCGCCTTCGCCAAGGACCTGCAGGAACACCAGGAGCAATACCTCAAGCCGCCGTTGGCGCAACAGATAGAGCAGCGCAGCCAACGCATGAGCAAGCGCCTGAACGCCTGGCTCGGCTCCCTAAGCCCGAGCCAGCAGCAACGGGTGGAACAATGGTCCAGCAGCCTGGGCGAGCAGAACCAGCAGTGGATCGCCAACCGAGCCCACTGGCAGGCGCAATTCAGCGCGGCCGTGGAGCAACGGCAAAACAGCGATTTCCCACAACGTATCGAGCAATTGCTGGTACACCGCGAGAGCGTATGGACGCCGGACTATCGCCAAGCGTACGCCCACACCGAACAGGCCGCACGCAGCCTGCTGGTGGACCTGATGGCACAAAGCACCCCGGCCCAGCGTCAGCGCCTGCTGAAGAAAATCGACGGAGTGCGCAAGGACTTCGCCGAGCTCAAATGCCTGCAGAACGCCCGCCAGGGCTAGGTGCAACCTAGGCGATCTGGGCCTTGGAGGCCACCTGATCGAAGGTCGCCGGATCCAGCGCATCGGCCTGCTCATCCAGCACCTGGCGCGGGTGATCATTGCCCGGGATGCTGCTGTCGATCAGGCACAGCAGGCTGGAACCGCGGGGCGTGAGCACGAAGTTCTCGCCATTGCCCCCCTCCTCTTCCGGCCGACTTTCGATAAAGCCCCGGTCCAGCAGTAACTTTTCGTACTCGGTGGCGGTGACTTTCAGGTCATCCAGATTGCCGGTGGGCTCGCCTTCCGCCGCCTTGGCCGCCGCATGCTGCTCGGCATAGGGCCGCGGAGTGAAGCTGTGGCCGGCGCCGTTCTGCACTTCGTGCAGCAGTCGTTCGATCAGATCCCAGTTATAAGTCGTCATCCTGATTCAACCTCCAGACAAGCGAATGAAATGCCTTCACACGTTGTGACCGGCAGGCCATTCAGCCGTTCAGGAAATCCACCCCAGGCCGCCGCCCCCTGATCGGAAAACCGCTGGGCGGTTTGTCGATCCACTCCAGCGCCAAACGACTAGCGTGTGTAAGACCCATCGCCCCCACTGCCTTGAGGAGAGATGTCATGTCCGTTACCGAGCATCCCGTGGTCTCCCGGGAACAATGGCTGCAAGCCCGCAAACAGCACCTGATCCACGAAAAGGCCTTTACCCGCCAGCGCGACCAGCTCAGCGCCGAACGCCGGGCGCTGCCCTGGGTAAAAATCGACAAGCCCTATCAGTTTCATGGCCCCGATGGCCCGCTGGGCCTGGCCGATCTGTTTGGCGACCACAGCCAACTGCTGGTCTACCACTTCATGTTTGCCGAAGGTTGGGAGGAAGGCTGCAAGGGCTGCTCGTTCGTCGCCGACCACTTCGATGGCGCCAACCAGCACCTGGCCCACCACGATGTAGCGCTGGTGGCCATCTCCCACGCCCCTTATGCCGAGTTCCAGGCCTTTCGCCAGCGCATGGGTTGGCATTTCGATTGGTACTCCAGCGCCGGCGACGACTTCAACCAGGACTTCGGCGTCAGCCTCAGCGCCGAGCAACTGGCCCAGGGCACTGCCAGCTACAACTACGAACAGGCCAGTGGCGATGAGCAGGAGTTGCCCGGGCTCAGCGTGTTCTACCGCAACCCGCAAGGTGAGATATTCCACACCTATTCCACCTATGCCCGCGGGCTGGACCTGTTGCTGGGGGCCTACAACTTCCTCGACCTGACGCCCAAGGGGCGCAACGAAGAGCAGATCATGGGCTGGGTCCGGCACCACGATCGCTACCAGGCAACGCCCCAGGGCAAGAGCAGCAGTTGCTGTTGTGACGATTGAGAACCTGTTCGCCGGCAGAACCTGCCGCAGGAGCCAGCTTGCCGGCGAATCGCACTCACAAACGGCACAAATCTGCGGCAGACTGTGACGACCCACCCAGCCAACTAAGCTGTAGACATGAGCGCCGCCTATCACAGCCTCCACGAATACACCCTGCGCATGAGCCGGGTGCTGGAGCATATCGACCAACACCTGGACCAACCCCTGGAGCTGGCGGACCTGGCGCGGGTCGCACATTTCTCGCCCTACCACTTCCACCGCCTGTTCAGCGCCTGGGTCGGCGAGCCCCTGGGTGCCTACCTGCGCCGCCGACGCCTGGCCTGCGGCGCCTACCTCATGGCCAGCCGCCCCTCGGCCTCAGTGCTGGAAATTGCCCTGGAAGTCGGCTTCGGCTCCGGCGAGGCATTTTCCCGGGCCTTCAAACAGCACTTCTCGGTCTCCCCCAGCACCTGGCGCGATACCGAGCCCAAACGCTGGCACCGCCGCCTGGACGACATCCGCGAACGCCGCCTGCGTGAATTGCGCAATCCTGATCAGACCCACATCCCCGCCTTCGACGATCCTGACGCCTTCATTCACCTGAAGGAAACCGCGATGAAGGTCACCCTGCAGCAACTACCCGCCACCCGCGTGGCCTACCTGCGCTACATCGGCGCCTACGGCCCGGGCATTGGCATTTTCTGGCGCGAAACCGCCGCGCCGTGGATGCTCGAACACCAGCTGTTCAACCGCGTGCGCTACGGCATCGGCCACGACGACCCGGACCTCACCCCCGCCGACAAATGCCGCTACGACGCCTGCGTGGAAGTGCCCGAAGACTTCAAGGCCAGCGCCCCCGCGGTCGTCACCACCCTGCCCGGCGGCCTCTACGCCGTGGCCCACTACCGCGGCCTGGGCCCGGCTATCGCCGACGCCTGGATCGAACTATGCCGCGACTGGCTGCCCAAGAGCGGCCTGCAATTCGACCCGCGCCCGGCCTTCGAACGCTACCCGGCGGATGCCTTCTACGACGTCAAGACCGGGGAGCTGGAGTGTGAGATCTGCATTCCGGTGAAAAAGCTATAACCCAAAAAGCACGTTGATCCCCCTGTAGGAGCGAGCTCGCTCCTACAATCCCTCCACACACTCACTCAACGAGAAGGAATGGCCGTGATATCGCGAACGATGAACCTCGGCAGAGCACGAATGTAGAAGTTCTCCACATCCGAGTTACCGCTGTTGGTGATCGCCCCCAACATGGTCTTCATATTGCGCAACTGGCCCATGGCCCCGGCAGGCTGCAAACCATCGCGCTCCTGGGCGAAATGCAACACCTCGGCGCCGTCGCGCTTGACCTGCACCTTGTAGCCAAAGTCGACACTGGCAAGGATCGTATTGTCATCGACGACCATCGACACCAGCCCGCCCTGGGAATCACTGAGGTGGCGCTTGTACACCGCATCTACATCAAGCAGGTAGTCGGCACTGTCCTTGGTGGCGGCGTAGCGATTGGCATTGCCCAACTGCCGGATCAACTCCATGCCCAGTTGCTGACGCAACTTGTCCTCGGGCAGAAAACGCTCGCTCTCGCCGACCAACTGCAGGTTGAAGGTGTCGATCCAGTAAGTGGCGGTAGCGGGAATCCGTACCAGTTTGGGCGAGATGTAATAGTCCGGGGTGGAGGCGCAACCGGCGAGCAAAGCGAGGGTGAAGAGCAGAGACAACAGACGCATGACGGATCTTCCTTGAGAGGTTTTCAACAACAACTGAGAAAAACTTAGCGACGCGTACAGACCTAATTAATCCGCTATAAAAAGAGCTCAACAAAACAACCACTACAAGAGTAAATTCAGGCCAAAATACGCCAATTTTGAAGACCATATAACAACACCAAACCCAATAATTTCCAACTATATTTTTCACCCCACAAAACTAGAGCCTCGAAAAAACCAGCTAGCTCCTCACAAAAAAACAAAAGCGTTAGGCTACTTTACCTTTTCCACAACCAAGGGCAGTTTTGGCTCAAAAATCTCCCCACTACCAAACAACACCAAGTCACAATCAAAGTTAGCGGCAAGATATATAATTTCCTCTATCAGAAATAAAGATAATCTCTCAAAACCCAAACAATATAAAGATATCATCTTCCCAAATCTCTACTCGCCCACCACCCTTACAACCAAAAACTCTTACCTCACTAGCCCACGACTAAACTTCCGAGAGCAAACGAAAAAACCCAACCAACAACAAATCAATATCTACCCTTCCTAACAAACAGTTAGAAAATCCGCCTAAAACCTCCCCTTCCCCACTATATCCAGGAATATCGCCTCACCATTTATCCACAAACATTTACTATTCTTTAATCAAAAACCAAAGCAAATTCAAAGTACCCAACAGCCATCATATCTCTCCTCTCTATTTAGGCTACGGACATCTCCAATTGCATCCAACATGTAACGCCCTTTAGAACCTTACGCAGCAACCATAACAAAAATTGTTATTATAGAAAAAAACCACCAATCAAGTTCCCCCCTCCAAAAAGTCATCTCCTTCAACATAGTCATACAACTGGATCTGCGAAAAGTCGTCATCATTAACGAATAGTAAATCGTGCCCTTCATGCTGCTGAAAAAAGGCCTGAATAATATCCCATGCACGCTTATCATTGAGCCAAGCCCTTTCCTTATCAGAGTAGACCCCCTGAACAACTAATCGCTCCCCTTCCTTCGCCAGCTTTTTTCCTAAGTTCAATGAAATTCGGCAAGTTTTGCAGCACAAATAATAATACGTACCCATTTACTTCCCTCTCACAATCGGCATTTGAATAACCCCATGTTGTGTGATTGCAAAAACCTGCTCCAACTCAGGACGCTTCGGCACCACGTTATTTAAAGCTCTATCTATATAGCCAGCAACCTGCTCAGATGACAAACTCAATGCACGCGCGTCAATCACCACCGCACTTGGAAAACCATTAAGCTGCGAACTCCCGGTACTAATATTTCGCTCAAATATTCTCTTTATACGATTATCCGTCAGCTCTGACACCGGAGCATCTGGAGTTTCAAAAGTTTTAAACTCTGCACGAAGCCTTGTGCCATCTGGCAAACGAATAGTCGCGTCACCACTTGGTGTATTAGAACCTCTCAACAGAACACTCCCCCCTCGCTCTTCGGCAAGAATATTAGCAATATCAATCTTCGGGCTCGCCACCGCTCCAAGGGAAGAACTGCTCGCATACAGATCCGTACGCGACTCCTCATCCTTGGTGATCTCATATGCCTTGCTCACATCCCGGTTCAGCCCGGCCGTTGAATCGGCCCCGGTCTCGGCATCCTTGCGCACCACGATCTCGCCCGCCCCGACGGTGGCGCGCACGATCTGCTCGCGGTTCTTCTGGTAATCCCAGCCGCTGACGCTCCAGCCGGTTTCACCTTCCTTGCCTTTACCCACTTGGCTGCTGTCTTGTGTGGTGCCACTACCGGAGCTGTAGGTGCCGCCCACGTTCAGGTAATAGCCGTGTTCCTTGTCCTGGCCGGCAATATCGCTGAAGCCCAGGGTGCCGGTGTCTAGCTTGAGGTTGCCGTTGTCGGCAAAGATCAGAGTGCCAAAGCCACTCGTTTCTCTCGCGACATATATAGAGTTAGAACTGAATCACTCATCTTTTACGCGGACACTAAGAGCAGAACTATTTAACACGAAACAACCCACTCTTCTTCCAGACAAGCAACATACAAAAAAACTTCTTAACCCCCCTAAATATCACTCTGCAATACACCACCCACGACACATACAACCTAATAACTCACACACAAAACCACTTAACTCAAAAACTCATACCGCCCACTCTAAAACACAACTAACAAATCTGAAAAAAAATTATCGTTGGACCGTAATCCTGCTCGGTATTTGAGACTTCAACAGAGAACTTCTTCTCGGGAAACTTATCTCTTAAAACCAAACGCCATGAAACTGCAAAAATATCCGCCAACTGTTCAAATATTACATCACCAACATCGCTTGCCGTTCCAGAAAAAACATCATAAAGATGAATTTGATTCATCACCCTCTCAACGGCATTGACATCACCATTCAACTGCTCGAGCCAAACATCGAATATCGCAGCGTCGTATCGACTCTCTAGAAACACCGCATCATCCCTAACAACAAAATCGGGAAACAACAATCTACAAAACAACATAACATCTTCAGGACTGCAAATTTCACTCACATAGGAAAATATATCAACTGTACTTTTTTCCGCCCACTGCGATTTCCATGACTCATATCTACTCAAGCCTACAAAAGGTTTAATTGTATTAACACTCATCATGGAACCTCGTCTGGTCTAATCGGTCTTGGGGCTAACTTCGTGGATGGTGACTGCACTCTAACAGTTCCATCAGGAAGTGTATTCCTACCATACTCTATTACATGTGGCGTCGGAACAGACAAATGAGGCTTACCTGTAACATCGACTCTTTTCAACACCATACCCACCGAATCATAAGTAGCGTAGCTAGTTATGCTCCCTTGATTATCAGCCCGATATAACACTCCATTCACGGGACCACCTTCCAATATGAAATCTCGACTAACTTGAGTCCCACCCTCAAGAGGCCCTCCAACTAAATTTCGTGCATTACGAGGAGTAATACCATTTATAGTATACATCACCCCCGGATTCAGCTTGTGCTCCGGAGTTACATAGCACCATCCTTCTGTACTCCATCCAGCTGAGTACCACCCGTATGAGGCGTTGTGATAACTCCGCCACCTTCAGCGTAGCCCCCACTGGTAGGATTCAGTCCTGATGCATCAACAATCGGATTGACCAGCTTTCGGTTTTCATCATCAAGCAGGTGAATTGGGAACGGCATAACAGTTAGCAATTCCCAGAGCGCCATTGAAACCCTTAGCCGACTCTGCACCTCCTCCGCTTTTACAGAAACACCCTGACTAGCACTTTTAACCATAGAGTTGGCGGCATTACGCATCCGCTCTTGATTTTCAGGTGTGGACGCTTGATAAGCCAGTGCACCAATCAGGGCAAGCATAACCCCCGAACTAGCGAGCCCCTGAGCGTAGTTATTTGCGCCTGCAGGAGAATCGCTGAGGCGGCCGATGAGCGCTGTCAGTTCAACTGACTTCTCAGGGCTCTGACGGGCAATTTCCTGCATGCGAGCGACGAGAAGCTTTTCCCCGTCAGATTTTGGATCTCCGAACTTCTGCTTGAGTCGAAACTCAATAGCCTCCGCACGTCTGTTCTCATCCTTACTAAAGGCTTTTAGATAGTTTTCGGTTTCTATCAGGACTCTATTAATTTCTTCGGATGTACCCTGAAGATTGTCTGGCGACGCGATTAGAACGCCCATGCTGGCCAAGAGGAGGGTTAGCTTTACCATCGTCTCCTGGCTTTTTTCCCCATACAACTCAACACTCTTCTTCCACTGCTCATACGCCTTCTTCGGGCTCGCCACCGCCCCAAGGGAAGAACTACTCGCATACAAATCCGTACGCGACTCCTCATCCTTGGTGATCTCATATGCCTTGCCCACATCCCGGTTCAGCCCGGCGGTTGAATCGGCTCCGGTTTCGGCATCCTTGCGCACCACGATCTCGCCCGCCCCGACGGTGGCGCGCACGATCTGCTCGCGGTCCTTCTGGTAATCCCAGCCGCTGACGCTCCAGCCGGTTTCACTTTCCTTGCCTTTACCCACCTGGCTGCTGTCTTGTGAGGTGCCACTACCGGAGCTGTAGGTGCCGCCCACGTTCAGGTAATAGCCGTGTTCCTTGTCCTTGCCGACGATATCGCTGAAGCCCAGCGTGCCGGTGTCCAGCTTGAGGTTGCCGTTGTCAGCAGCGATCAGCGCACCGTCGATCTGGGTGTGGTTTTCGGTGCGGATATCGACCTTATTCTTGCCAGTGATGCGGGTTTGCTCTTCAACCCAGTCGGTCTTGCCGGTGGTCTGGTCATAACCGACTGAGCCACTGAGCCCCGGAGCAGGACCAAAGGTGGCGGTGACGCTGATGTCGAATTCCTTGCCCTTGACCTTGCCGGTGTCGGCGACCGAAACGACATTTGGTCGCCTCCTACGCGCCCGATGACTTCGTCGCCACCACTATTGCAATTGGTCTCGCTGCAATTGCTCCCCCCAAACTTACAAATCACCCTTAAATTTTTCTGGCAAGTACTCTTGCCGAACCATGCCTTTGAGTAACTCTTTAAGTTCATCAAGATAGTAAGAAAGCTCTTCCCTAGACTCGCAGACTGTACTTTTCTCAATATCAGAGTCACTAAAATTCTTCATTACCATCGCTATGCTATCTGCAAAAACCATTAATTCACCCTCGGAGACGCGAAGATCATACAGCGTGACACTTGCAATGCACTCTTTGCTTAAAAGTTCCATACGTTACCACCTCACATAATTAGAAAAAATCGACTCAAATTTATCAAGCTCATCTTGCGAGGCCGGCCGCCACTGCCCCCGTAGAACCCTATCTCTTGTATTAGCTTTAGGATTATTCAATGACGTTACAACCTCACCATCAGGCTCAATAATATGAACACGATCTTTTAGCCCCTTGATTACCCATCTACCATCATCCTGAATCAAAATATCTGCAGGCCGCGCAACCTGAACATTATTTACAACAGAGCCAACCGGGCGTCCTTCTTTATTTCTGATTTTAGCATGCACACCCTGGGTAATTTTTTCACCTTGAAAGTTATAAACAACTCCTGAAGACGGAAGCTCCTCCACAGGTCGAACATAGTCGGTCTCACCTACGCCGCCAATAGGACGACCACCTGTAGTAGTTAAACTGTCCGGGCGACTACCGCCAGCATATCCTTCACTAGAAGGATTCCCTCCTGATGTATCAACAATCGGATTGACCAGCTTTCGGTTTTCATCATCAAGCAGGTGAATTGGAAACGCAGTGAGGGTTATAAACTCCCAAAGGCCGATCAAAATTTTTAGCTGCCTCTGCACCTCTTCCTTTGCAACACCACCTGCTTTTTTAGCGCTCTCAACAACCGAGTTGGCTGTGTGTCCGGGATTAGTTGACCATTACAGCGAGATGGACGTGATTTGATGAATGTAACGACGAGGCGGATGCAGGAGCAAGTGCTCCAGTAAGCAAAAAAGGCGGCGTGAAAGTTGCCCTTCTTTATCGCAATCGATCAAATATCGATCAATAGCTTAATTATTCTCTTTGACGATAGAATGACCACTACAACCAAAACGCACTACCACACATAAAATTCGCGCATTTATCCCGCACATCTTCAATCAATTCAAAACCACAACATAACCTTTCAACTCTACCTTTAGCCGCTCAAACAGATGCTCTCCTTTTTTATTAAACTCCGCCTCATCCTCCTCGCTAGAAAATCCAGAGTCAGGAGGATATTCTTCATCTAAGGTATCATCATACTTAAGTGCCCATGACATTAGATCAGCTTTGAGCTCTTGTGAAGTCGGCAACTCCTCGGGATCAACATTCCCAATAGAGTCTGGCGACAAACTCCACAATGGAAAACACTGATAGTCAGGCATCAGTTTAATAACTTTCATTCCACCCTCAAAATTAGTTACACCCTTGAGAGCAACTTTACTTTTATGATCCGATATAGATACCCTCGGCAGATCCAGGCGAGCTAATAGGCCAGTTCATTTTTTTAGCCACCCCAGCAGCAAGCCCTCTTATTTCCTCCCAGTGGACAGAGTCGTACAAAGAATTTTTAGTCCAAATCTGCGAATTAGACTCACCACTAATAGATAAAATATTCTCATCTAGATTTTGAATTGCCAATAGCGCGCCTGCTGACACCATCTCTCTAAAAACCTCAAGAGCTTCTAAGACATCCTCCCAAATTAATGCAAGCCCATCTGCAACATTAACAAAAGTTGGAAATAAACGCACCTACTCAGATGCTGGAATAGTCAAATCTTGAATTATCCATTTTAATTTTGACAACATCAAACCAACCTCCAGAAACAAGCTTTGCCTTTTCCCCAGGATTCGGCTTATACGTTGAAGGATCAACTATCTTTATAGCTCCCTCCGTTGTAGTAGAAACTTTCTAATAAGCTCCTTCATGCCGACCTCCACCAGAATTAACTTGAATCTGCGAAATTTGGGGATACCCTTTTACCTCCTCAATTCGAGTCTTGCTGAAACCAAGAGTAAATTTAGGATGAGGCTTGTTTAAGCCAATCATCCCTCAGACCCGTTAAAATATTCAGAACGTTGGAATAACTCAAAAATGGCACCAAAAGAGAAAACCCAAAAGACTCACACTCAACATCTATAGGAAGATAAAAATCAAAGTCCTCTCTTTCACTAGAGAAAAAACTTGCATTCAAATGACTTTTTATAGCAACAACCGCCTCAAAAAGAATCTTGGGAACATCATCTTTTTTCGAAATAAAAAATCCATCCATACATATATCTAAAACACCATTCTCAAGCTTTACAGAACAAAGTATCTGCCCTTCATCTGCAACCTCATAAAAATGCCCTCGGCCAGATGCATCTAGTTGCCTCATTCTTTTTTCAAGGGTACGACGAATCTTCACTTCTCAAGCCCTTTTAAGAACCCTTTTAACCCTTCTCGGGTAGCGGGGGAAACTGAAGGAAAAATTTTTCTTAACATTATCCACACTACCCGTACCCAACATCGCTCCTTCCTCAGTTGCATAGCGGCCGTTTAAAGTAATTCTCTCTGCCCCTTGAGATTGAGCATAGTCGAGCATCTGTTTCAACGGCCGACCAACTCAACAGTACCATTTGGTCCATAACCAAAATACCTCTTTGAAGCACCTACAGAAAGTCGTTAAATATTATTTAACCATTACTCAAACTAACCTTATGAGAATAGATTTTTCCTATACCACTCGCAGCATCAAAAGAAGCAGAGCTCAAGTGTTTAGAGGTATTCTTTGAACTATCTGACTCACTATACATCACCCCCGGATTCAGCTTGTACTCCAGAATCACATAGGCACCATCCTTCTGCACTCCATCCAGCTGAGTACCACCCGTATGAGGCGTTGTGATAACTCCGCCACCTTCAGCGCCCCCTCAAATGAAGGGGTGCGTGGTGATTACAGTAGAATAAAATAACAACCCCGGACCAACTAAAATCCGGTGCTGTTCATTCAAAAGATGCACTCACAACTAAAACTAGATACGCCAAAACTTTCTATAACCCATCAAAGCTTACCAATATATTTATTAAAATCTGGCACAGCCTCAAAAAGACAAATTCTATTTATAGAAATAGATAAAGAGATCCAGTCTCGATGAGTTAACCCTCCCCTCCAAATCTTCCATCAAAAACCATAGCAATCCCGATTACCCCCAGATAACGAATGAGAGTTTAGGAACGCCTCCAAGTTAAATTTTTTAACATGCTCTTTCTGCCATTCATAGGAGTCAACATCAGATAGCAGTAAAAACAAACCTCGCCTTCAGAGTCAATACCCCCCCAAAATCAATTGGTTTTACTATCACTTCTCTTGGGCTACAAGGTCGAAGTAAGCTTATATCTATAGATGCCTGACTGCTCATATTGATACTCTTTAAACGGTATATCTTTTGAGTCAACCATGACTTAACATGTTGATGAGTTTTTGTATTTTAATGAACTTCAAAAGAAGCGCCGCTACCCTTAGCTATTCGAGCATGCGCACCAATATCAGACTTAAACTTTTCAAATCCTTTAGAAGCTGCCTGGACATGATCTTCCCAATATCGGCCTGATTTAGCTTCGTACCAAGTAGAGTTATTCGCTCCATATGCTCCGTCAAACTCTCGTCCCTTCGTCGAAAAACTTGGCTTCCCACCTAATTCTTTATGAAGGTATATTTCAAAGCCCTTACTTATTAAACCTTTAGCTAGTTCTTTTTCCGCAACTTCACTGAGAACAACTAACTATTCTTGAGCATATGACACTGGGGCAGAATCAAAGCCGTTCCAAAACACCCATAATCTTCCACAACGAGAACACTTGAGGGCACTATTCATCTCTCGATAAATCGCCTCCAAACCCACCCGCCCTTGGAACCTGTCAAAGTTCTCATCTGAAATCAAAAGTCATTCAATTGGATTCGGCATCTCACCAAAACTTAACTTATTACCACATTTACAGAGCATTGATGGCATTTCACTTACCTATGATAGCGATGTAATTAATTTTTTCGCCCCTGAACCATTAACTCTCCGCAGAACATCTCCCAACTGCTCTCTAGTAACGGTGCTTCTAGATAAATCTAGAACAACCCCCTCAGCTTGCGTATTTTTCTTTGCTATCGCAGAAATTATTCTGTCCGCATTACCCGTTGCAGGGGTATATACATCATAGCTAACACCATTAACTAGAAGATCTGAAGTTTTCCCTTCTGCTCTCGTACCAACAGGGCGACGCAGCTCAACTTTTTACCTTGAGCAGCCATATAGTATGCAGAATTTATCTCTGACTGAGATAAACTTCCATTTGGATCTATTCGAAGTTTACCTTTTGCAGCAACTAACTACCAATGGCCTCTCTGCGACGGTACACGACCCGCCCAAGCGCCGATAACCCCGGAAGTCTTTCGCTACCCACAATCAATTCAGAACGGCATCTCAAGCTAGAATTTTGATATGCCGTATATTGACAAACAATATCTTCAATCTCCTCGACGTCATCCTCAAGGTTCTCTTCAAGATAGAACCTCAATACCCACTCATCGCCACACCACAGCAATGCGACCACTCTAAAGTTGGCAGAGACCGCCCCTACCAACGCCTGAACAAGCATTAGCACTTGAAAGTTCCAATCTTCCAGCACAGGCTGATCACTCATTTCTGACTCCAGTTTGGATTGGTGGGGAAAATGCTCGGCTTTTTTGTTCCCTTGATAACAAATAAGTTAGTCGGCTGATCAGTTATACCAACGCCGAGATTCACGTTAGTTCCAGTAACACCCTCAAATTTAACCACTGGAAAACCTTGACCATTCTTTCCTGGGATTTTCACTTGGCCGGAGTGGTAAGCGTCAAGCACTTTTTGAGCATCTGAAACACTGTTCACGAAACCAACGCTCCCCCGCTCCTCAAGCTGCTGCGTCCCTGCAGTATGACGATTCTGCCTCTGACTTATTTTTGTTGAGACCTCAGGAAAGTCTTTAGGTGTAAGTATTCCTTTTGCCGCGACTTCACTGAGAATAACTAACTATTCTTGAGTATATGACACTGGGGCAGAATCAAAGCCGTTCCAAAACACCCATAATCTTCCACAACGAGAACACTTTAGGGCACTATTCATCTCTCGATAAATCGCCTCCAAATCCACCCCCCCTTGGAACTTGTCAAATTTCTCATCTGAAATCAAAAGCCATTCAATTGGATTCGGTATCTCACCAAAACTTAACTTATTACCACATTTACAGAGCATTGATGGCATTTCACTTACCTATGATAACGATATCATTAATTTTTTTCGCCCCTGAACCATTAACTCTCCGCAGGACATCTCCCAACTGCTCTCTGGTAACGGTGCTTCTAGATAAATCTAGAACAATCCCCTCAGCTTGCGTACTTTTCTTTGCTATCGCAGAAATTATTCGGTCCGCATTACCCGTTGTAGGGGTATATACATCATAGCTAACACCATCGACTAGAAGATCTGAAGTTTTCCCTTCTGTTCTCGTACCAACAGGGCGACGCAGCTCAACTTTTTTACCTTGAGCAGCCATATACAATATGCAGAATTTATCTCTGACTGAGAGTAGCTTCCATTTGGATCTATTCTAAGTTTACCTTTTGCAGCTAATCAGATTTTATGCCTACTTTAAATTTACACCACAATGGAAATTCGCCAGAAAACACAAAAAAATCATCAACGTATTGCAAACCCAGTACTTCTAAGCGCCGAGTAAGCTCATCCGCCGCCTCTCCTCCAAAGCAGGGCCCAAAGGAAACCACATCGGCATTTATATCAAGCGGCGCATCAAATTCAAGCAGTGCTGACAACCTATCAATATCTATAAATCTAGATATCAATTCTTGCCGACGAATAACGATCCCATATTCAACAACATTAATAAAACTCATGGCGTCACCCCTGGAATTTTTATGCTATCAGGTACATTAATCTTAACGTTATAAATAGGTTAACTCTGATTTGGCTGAAAAATCTGCCCCCACTCCGGCTTCCCGCCCTGCTTTATAGCCTTTTCTGGAACAGCAAAGTCTATACGAATAGGACCAGTCCCGCCTGGCTGAGCCGCACCTGGGGTTGTTACGTAAACACGTCCACCAGCTCCAACGCCATTGGGAATAGCCGTCCCTCCATTTTGCATCCAATAAGAAACCTCATCAGGGGAAACCCAGCGAGTTACTGGTGTATATCCAGGGGGCAATGGGCCTTCTGCTGCACCTGGACCACGGGGCGTGATAACTCTGTAATTTGGCCCAAGATCACTAATTAGTGTCGCTGGCTGAGGTGAACTAGGAAGTGCTGCTTTTGCCGCAATTACCTATATTATTTCTTATCACGCTTCCTCAAAGAGTACTCTTCCACATACTCCTTTGGCGGCAATGCCGTGCCAAAAAAATGCAGTTCGCCGGTATCTTTATCAACAAAAATCGGCCCATTCCCAACCAGTTGAAATGAAAAATCACCTGTCTCAACATACTGTTTAGAGTTGAAGCAAAATAGCCACCCATCAGGAAACCCTTCAGAGTATGTTATCACCAGCGGCATTGGAGACTTACTCAAATGATTACTGATCATCTCCATGGATTCTTCAAAAGTTATCACTAGTTAGTCCTCAAAAACTTAAACGATGTGAACTTACTTAGATCAGCAACCTTGCCTGTCTGCCCATCTAAGAATCTGATAGTACCATTCTGGTTTACGACATTGAACACATGACCAGGCTGACCAGGACCATACGAACCATACACAATACCTCGCGCACCTGAGCCAATATCAATCATTTTCTGAGAAACATTATCCGCAGATGAGACCGATACAAATCTTGTACCAAACTGCTTTTCCAGTACTGTAATTGAAACTCCATCTGTTGATTTTATCGGAAGCGCCGAAGCCGGATTTCCAGCCAGAGTTGCATCAGTCGCAACTGAACAGTTCACGCAGTTATGAGTTCGACCAGCTTCAGGAAAGCCTGGATTGACATTTTTAATCGAGCCAGCCGTTTCTTCGACCGCACCACCCGTTCCTTTTGCAGCCTGCCCCGCTGCAACTTCCCCTCGTACACCTCCCGACAAAAACTTACCTAACGCCGCAGCCAGCCCCATGCCAGTGAGCTCACCGGCCATGAACATAGCCCAAGCCTTGGTGAATTCAGTAGCAGGTTGAACACCTTCGAAACCTCGACTTCGAGCAAGATCCAGCTTTGCCTGAGCTATTTCATCAGCAGTTGCTCCTTGCTGCTGCATGCTCTCCGTGAGTGTAGTGACTGCCTGTCCATACTCTGCCAAACCTGGAGGCAGGTGTTCAAAGAAGTTGTACTGCGTAGCATTCCCCGCCACCCAGGCGCCAGTCTGCATGGCTTTCTCGTCCCCGCCTTGCGCGGCGGCGGCCAGCACACCGAGCACTTGCGAGTTCATCACAAGTAGCTTTTTTCTCTCATCGTAGGACATCTGCCTGTATTGATCCCACAGCGAGCCAACCAGTGCCTCGTTCACTCCAGCAGCCAAGGCACCTGTCTTGAAGTCGCCGCCCGCCGCCTCCGCTGCAAGGCCGCCCATGATAGCGTGCAGACCGATCTTGGGCAGGCGGCCCTCTTTGAGGTCCCATTTTTCGGGCCCGCTCTGGTCACCAACCCAATTGAACCCTGCTGCGGTGAAGGCGTTAGCCAAGCTGGTGCGCAGGGCGTCGCTGAGTTTGGCATCGCCGCCTAACGCGCGCTCTAGCAGGACTGAGGTGCCATTTTGTAGCGCTTGGTTGGCGGCAAACTGGCCAATGCCCTGCCAGGTGTTGAGCGTGGCGCCGGTGACGGTGCCGCTATTGGCCAGTTGCCCGGCATGACCGTCAATAGCCGGAGAGGTACCTGTTGCGGTCTCGGTGCCAGTCCATTGGTCATAAAGACCAGCTGTCAGGCCGGCCGTTACGCCGGTCACAACATAACCCTTCAGTGCATCTTTCGAGGTGATGTCTTTGACTACCGCTCCAAGGTTGCCTTTGTTATTGATGGTGCTGACGGCCGTTGATCCGGCAGCGGAAGAGGCTATGGCTGTGAGTGCCACGTTTGCCCAACCAGCTGAAGTGGCCGCCGTAGTTGCTGTCGCCGCCGTACCGGCCGCCATGGCACTACCTGAACCGGCCGTAGCACTAGCTGCACTGCCAATGAGTCCGCTCGCTGCACCGGCGGTGAAGTAGGCGACGACAATAGCGATGATGATGGCTGCTCCACCGCCCAGCCCAGAGTGGCTGTATTTGAAACTGTCGTGCAGCTCTTTCACCTGCCGCCAGTCGACGTCACCACGCGCCTCCATCTCCTTGATCCAGGCCAGTTGCGGGTCGGCCTGCACCATAGCGTCGATGGCCTGACTAACGCTCTGTTGGTTGACCTGCTTGATATCGATCTTCAGCCCCTCAACGGCCTTGATCACAATATCGCCCTGGGCGATCAGTTGGCTTTGCAGCAACGTTTCATCGGTGTTGCCTTTGCCACTCATCGAGTTCCAGACGAAGCTGCTCTTGCTCTTCTCGTGGCTCTCTTGGTGTAGATCCTTGACAGCTTCGAATGTGATAGCGCCGCCGCTATCCAGGGTGATGTCCTTGCCGCTTTGCAACTTGGCGACCTGATACTTCTGGTCGTCATCGCTCTTGAGCGTCAGGTTGCCACCGGCACTGATTTCGCTGCCGATATGTGTGGTGCGGGTGACTTCGTCACGCTGGGTCTGCAGGTTGCCAAAGCCTCCCTTCTTCTTCATGTCATACAGCGAATGCTCACTGTCCTGCTCCGCCAGCAGGTTTAGTTCGCCACCAGCCACCAGATAGGCTTCATCCCCAGCCTTGACCTTGCTGGAAATCAGGGTCATGTCCTGGCCGGCCTTGAGCATCACATCCCCGCCCGCCGTCACCGTGGTGGCTTGTTGGTGGACGCGATCCTCTTCGCTCTTGGTGGTACCGGTCTTGCTGGCCCAGTGTTGTTCATTGGCGGCCGAGGCCAGGGTCAGGTGGTCCTTGGCCGTCATCGAGACGTCGCCCTTGGCGTCGATCTGGCTGGCGACGGCGGTGACGTTGCCTCCGGCCTCAATGCTCAGGTCACCGCCGCTCTCCAGGGTGGCGCCGTGCTGGGTTTTGCTCTGGTCGAGGTTGCCGATGCCGCGGTCGTTGCTGACCACTTGCTCGACGGTGTTGAGGCTGACGTTGCGACCGGCCTTGATGCGGGTGTCGCCACCGCTGTGCAGGACGCTGCCGTTGCTATCGAAGTCCCGTTCGGCATCGATGCTCAGGCTGTTGCCGGCTTCGATACGGGCGGCGCTGTCGAGGAAATCGCGGCGCTGCTCGCGGACGTAGTCTTCGCTGCTGCTCTGGTGGGTGGTCAGGGTGCGGTCGTTGATCACGTCGCCCTGGGTGGTGGTCAGGGTGACGTCGCGCCCGGCGATGATGCCGCCAGCACGGTTGACCAGGTAGTTGCCCGCGAGCAGATCCTGGCGGTTGCCCGCCTCCGCCAACCCACTATTGACCAGGTTCGCCCCCGCCACCGCCGACAGATCATTAGCCGCGCGCAGGGTGCCGACGTTGTTCAAGTCCTTGCCGGCAATCAGGCTCACGTCCTTGCCCGCGATCAGGGCGCCGTTGGGCGCCAGGCGGTTGTTGGCCTGGGCCAGGTACAGCACTGGCACCAGCACTTGTTCGCCATTCACTTCATGGCTTTCCAGCCAGACGATGTCGTGGGTCAGGGCGGCGACTTGTTCGGAAGTCAGGGTCACGCCCACCGACAGGTCAAGCTGTTGCTTGCTCTGGAGGGCGTTGTCCATCAGGTGCTTGAAAAGCTTTTCGTTGCTGTCCTGGCCGTCGATAAAGCGCTGACCGGTGCGGGCCACCATGGCTTGCTGGATGAGTTTCTGTTCGTAAAAACCGTCCCCCAGGCGTTTGGCGCTTTCGTCCGGGTTGTAGCCGAGGTGGGACAGCAGGTAGTCCGAGCTCATGAACTGCTTGAGCTGTCAGCAAGATGTTTCCAGAGGTTTTTTATCCTCTTCGTGAGTTGCTACTACTCGTCCTCCACGTTACCCTGCGGCCTTCGTAGCAAATGCTGCGATTGGACTTGGCGGTCCAAACAGATATAGGCGCGACAGCGCCCCCAATACGATTGCAGGCGCTTTTTTTGCGCCCGCATTCTCGTGTTATGGCGGGTTGCGCAGGGACTCCTTCGGGAGTGCCAGGTCCTATATCCCTGGTCCGCCAACCTTGTGCAATCCGTCACCCTTACTCTGCTTGGCGGCAGAAGGTGATGGCTCTGATTGATATAGGAGTAAGATCCATGACGACTCTGAATCGATACATGCCGATTACCGGCCATGACTGCAACATTCCCTCGCTGTTGATCGATACCCAGGCCCCCATTGACGTCCTCCACGATGCAGCGGCGTATCGCATTCGCGCCGTGACTCAACTACTTGAGAACCTCTCGGTTTCTAATGAAGCGCCCAAAGGTACAGTTGTACTGCAGGAACTGTCGCTGGTGTGCAGCATTCTGCTGCGCGATGGGTGTGATTTGATGGATGTAACAACGAGACGAATGCAGGAACAGGTGCTCCAGTAAGCCCAAAAGGGCGGCTTGAAAGTCGCCCCTTCTCTCTCAGTAGATCGGATACCTATCGTTCAAAGGCTTACTTGCTTTCTTTGGCAATAGTGCCCTGACCTGCATCCTTGACTAGATAACGCCCCTCCACATCACTTAACACCTTCAAGCTGTTGCGAGCCATCATCACGCCAACTTTCACTTCTTACTTGATGTAGATAAACTTGCCTGCCTTATCAGGAAAATAACAATACGCCTCATTAATCACAAACCCACACTTATTAATTATTTCCTCTATACCATCCAACAAGCATCCTGATAGATTCAGAGAGTTGAAAAAGCTTTCAACACCCACTCAATATCAATATCACAGCCTATTTCATCAAAAACATACTCACCCATCACCTTACAAACTGAATAACCTACTTCACCACCAAAAACCTGCACCAACTCCAAACCAAAAACGAAACCCAAACAATACTTAATTAATCCCATTTAAACTCAGGACTAACAACACAATAAAGCCCAGCAGAAAGAAGAATATTTTTAACTCGCAATACATCCACAGCCTGCCCGACAAATACTAAAGAAGAATCTTTCTTTAGAATTTCCCTAGACATTATAAAATTACAGCCCACCACCTCAGATACTGCTTTTATGTGATCTTTATTCTTATAGTCACCACCACACCAAACCTCATATTTTGCTTCATCAATTTTAATACCTGAAATATTTGTCGTCACTACAGACCAGCCGCACTCAGGGCATCTTAGCCCTTTAGTGCTATTCTCATTGAAGATTTCCAGCCCCCCTCCACATCGCTCACATAACATAGAATCGAACCTCTTCATTCTGGCTTACCAGGAGTAAATATTTTAAACGTTCCTAGATTCGATAGATCAGGCAAATTCTGATTCAACGAAGACCTCGGAGCAACTACCATTTTACCGTCACCATAAGCCCAAACCAAATTAGTCGGTGCCTTCACCGCCACCCCCATTTTGTTTGCCAAATTCTGAGCGAATCCAGCGTCACAAGCTCCCGTATCACACGACAACAATCGAATTGGTTGACCATTATAATTAGGATTATTTTCGATAAGCTTTGAAACTACTCTTTGATCAGCCATAACCGTGCCATTAGGTGTAACAATTTCTATTTTCTGTTTACTTCCATGAGCTACCACATCAAAAAAGCCGTCAGCATCAATATCAGATCTCTTAGAAGCATTTTTGAAGAACTGATCAGCGTCACCCATAAAATTAATTGGTCCGGGAGTCACCTTACCTGTTGAGACACCTATCTCTTTTGCAGCGTTGGCACCAGCTTGCTCCTTAAGTAAAACAGAAGCTCCCGTCCCATTCGCGAGCTTAGCCGCGCCCTTGAAGAGGACAATCTCAAGCGCCGCCCTAGCCGCAGCAGTCCCATAGTCGCGCATCGGGCTGACATCGCCAGGATAGTTCTCTGAGCTAAACGAATTGAGGACTTTACTGCCTTGAGTGTATTCGTACGGAGCAAACAACTGGCCCGTCGCCTGCCATCCATCATGGAACGAGAGCGTACCCCCCAATGCAGAGAAAGTAGGCAGTGCGCAACCTAAACCCGTGACGCAGGCCGGAGTAGTCAATATCGCACCGCCGAATCCGGCAGCTGCACCAACCGCTCCCAAGACTGCTCGGCTAGCATTACCTGAGCGACTAAGCTCTTTGTCGTTTCTTAGAAGTTCATCATTCGCCTTGTCCCATGCTCCATACTCATCAAAAGCTCCGGTGCCCATGAGCTTGGCTTGCGCATCCTTGAAGTTACGCCCATCCGCCTCAAGCTGTGCAACGGCGTTATACAAGGGATCATCAGGAGGAACCGAAGACAAGCAGTTTACCAAGGCACAGGCAGCGGCCCGAAGCTGGTAGGCATTCTCTGGGTCTTCGCGCTGTAGTTCCTCAAGGGCAAGGGTTTCTTTCTGGTGCAGTTGGCGATTGTATTCATCGGCCATCTGCGCAACCCATGAAGCCTTGTTGACATCACCTCCAGCAGCACCCGCTACCGCCAATCCAACAATTTGTGAGAATCCCTGCCTCAAAGCAGGCTGCTGATCAAAGATGTCATTCAACACTTGCGCCATGGCCTGACTGGCGCCAGCGGCGATAGCTCCTGTCTTGAAGTCACCTCCTGTAGCACTAGACACCGCGCCACCAAACAAGGCATGCATCGCGACTCTGGCTGCGCCCCCCTCAGCCCACATAGCCATCCCCGTTGTATCACCAGCTTTCTTTGCAGCTTGCCAATGCTCTTGCGCATACCCCCCAACGAAGTTAAACGCAGTAGCGGCGACTACGTTTCCAGCTTGAGAAACCAGGCTTGCATTCAGGTTATGAGTAAAACTACCTCCATCAATGGCGGTTTTAATCGCCCCTGCTGCTGCCCCCTGAGCTCCCGCATGTGCTGCGAAACCACCAATACCCTCCAGTGTTCTGAGATCAAATCCTTTGGTGAGGCCATTAAAGGGTTTGGTTTGTCCCCCTAGCTGAGGATCTATAACTCCCGTGGTGAATCCAGCGGTCAGGCTCGATATTGCAGCGCCTTTCAAGCTGTCACTGCTGAAAGTTTCCTTGAACGCTGCGCCAAGATTGCCCTTGTTGTTGATGACACTTACAGCCCCGGTGCTGGCCATTGAAGTCAGGCCGGCCGTAACCATGGCGTTGCCCCAACCGGCAGCAACAAAGGTGCCTGCAGAAGCCCCAACGGTGGAAACCCCGCCAGCCGCCATAACGGTGCCACTACCTGCAGAACCGGCACCCGCAAATGCCGTACCCACCGCGCCACTCGCCGCGCCTGCGGTCAAAACGGTCACGATGATAATGATGGCCAGCATCGCCCCTTGGCCAAGCCCGGAATGGCTGTATTTGTAACTGTCATGGACCTCTTTCACCCTGCGCCAGTCCACATCGCCGCGCTTCTCGGCCTCCTTGAGCCAGGCCAGTTGCGGATCGGCTTGCACCATGGCGTCGATGGTCTGACTGATGGACTTTTGGTCGATTTGCTTGAGGTCGATCTTCAAACCATCGGTGGCTTTGATGATCAATTCGCCCTTAGCCACCAACTGACTCTGACGCAAAGTCTCATCGGTGTTGCCCTTACCCTTGGCACTGGTCCAGGCGAGGCTGTTACTGCTCTTCTCATGACTCTCTTGGTGCAGGTCCTTCACCCCTTCAAAGGTGATAGCGCCACCACTCTCCAGGGTCAGGTCCTTGCCACTCTCCAGCTTGGCGACCTGATACCTCTGGTCACCGTCACTCTTGAGCGTCAGGTTGCCACCAGCGCTGATCTCACTGCCAACATGGGTAACCCGGGTGACTTCATCGCGCTTGGTTTCCTTGCTGCCCCAGCCCCCCTTCTTCTTCATGTCATACAACGAATGCTCACTGTCCTGCTCCGCAAGCAGGTTCAGTTCGCCACCAGCCACCAGATAGGCTTCATCCCCAGCTTTGACCTTGCTGGAAATCAGGGTCATGTCCTGGCCAGACTTGAGCATCACATCCCCGCCCGCCGTCACCGTGGTGGCTTGTTGGTGGACGCGATCCTCTTCGCTCTTGGTGGTGCCGGTCTTGCTGACCCAGTGTTGTTCATTGGCGGCCGAGGCCAGGGTCAGGTGGTCCTTGGCCGTCATCGAGACGTCGCCCTTGGCGTCGATCTGGCTGGCGACGGCGGTGACGTTGCCTCCGGCCTCAATGCTCAGGTCGCCGCCGCTCTCCAGGGTGGCGCCGTGCTGGGTTTTGCTCTGGTCGAGGTTGCCAATGCCGCGGTCGTTGCTGACCACTTGCTCGACGGCGTTGAGGCTGACGTTGCGACCGGCCTTGATGCGGGTGTCGCCACCGCTGTGCAGGACGCTGCCGTTGCTATCGAAGTCCCGTTCGGCATCGATGCTCAGGCTGTTGCCGGCTTCGATACGGGCGGCGCTGTCGAGGAAATCGCGGCGCTGCTCGCGGACGTAGTCTTCGCTGCTGCTCTGGTGGGTGGTCAGGGTGCGGTCGTTGATCACGTCGCCCTGGGTGGTGGTCAGGGTGACGTCGCGCCCGGCGATGATGCCGCCAGCACGGTTGACCAGGTAGTTGCCCGCGAGCAGATCCTGGCGGTTGCCCGCCTCCGCCAACCCACTATTGACCAGGTTCGCCCCCGCCACCGCCGACAGATCATTAGCCGCGCGCAGGGTGCCGACGTTGTTCAAGTCCTTGCCGGCAATCAGGCTCACGTCCTTGCCCGCGATCAGGGCGCCGTTGGGCGCCAGGCGGTTGTTGGCCTGGGCCAGGTACAGCACTGGCACCAGCACTTGTTCGCCATTCACTTCATGGCTTTCCAGCCAGACGATGTCGTGGGTCAGGGCGGCGACTTGTTCGGAAGTCAGGGTCACGCCCACCGACAGGTCAAGCTGTTGCTTGCTCTGGAGGGCGTTGTCCATCAGGTGCTTGAAAAGCTTTTCGTTGCTGTCCTGGCCGTCGATAAAGCGCTGGCCGGTGCGGGCCACCATGGCTTGCTGGATGAGTTTCTGTTCGTAGAAACCGTCCCCAAGGCGTTTGGCGCTTTCGTCCGGGTTGTAGCCGAGGTTGGACAGCAGGTAGTCCGAGCTCATGAACTGCTTGAGGTTGGTCAGCGCCGGGTTGGTTTCGATCAGGTACTTGTGCGGCCGGGACAGGCTCGCGGCGTCCGGCAGGCCGGCGATCTGCGCAGGCGTCGGGGCCTGGGCCAAAGTGCTGCCCTGGCCGCTGAGGCGGAACAGGCCGTTGCCGCCGGTGGGCAGGGTGAAGCCCGGCAGCTCCAGGGGGTTGACCTGTTGCTGGGCCAGTTCCGGGGGCAGTTGCGGGTTGATCCGGATCGGCGTCGAGTAGCCGTTGCCAACGCCGGTGTCGGTCAGGGTCTTGCCGGCGCCGACGTACTCGTAGAAGGAGCGGATCACGCTGTTGTCGAGGGTCTGGTCAGCCTTGAGGTTGACCTTGCCACCGGCCTGGATGGTGGCGGCGAAGGATTGGTCGCCGTCCACCACCTTGCTGCTGGAGGACAGCATCACCCCGGTCCAGCCGATAAAGGCGCTGAGGTCGGAGGCGAAGCTGCTCGAAGGCGTCGGGTTGTTGCGGGCGTTGAACGCGGCGGCTAGGGCTGCGGCGGTGCCGGTTTCGTTGACGAAGCTCCAGTAGCGCCGCAGGGTGGTGATTTCCTGGGGTTGCAGGCCTTGGTTGTGAACGGTCTCGGCCTTGACGTTGAGGTCGCCGGCCGCGGTGATCAGGCTGCTGGTGTTGGTCAGTACCTGGGTGTCGATCTGCAGGTCGGCGCCGCTGTTGAGGCTGGCGGCGGCGCTGCTGTTGGTCACCCGCAGGCGGTCGGTCTCGGCCACTTCCCACAGGCCGTTGATGCGGCCACCGCCCCGGTCGTCGCAGCCGGCGACGGGAATCAGGGTGCAGGACAGGCGGGTGATGCTGGCGGCACTCTTTTCGTGCTCGGTGTACTGCAGCACGTCCATGACGTTGTTGAGGGTGCTGGCGGCGATGGTCAGCTTGCCCACGCTTTCAATATCCCCGGAGCGGTTGTCCAGCAGGTCGGCCCTGGCTTGCTGGTCGTCCTTGGCGATCAGCGCGGTGCCCAGGCTGTACACCTGGGCATAGCGGTTGGTGAAACTGTTGGTCAGCAACTGCATATTGCCGCCGCTGGAGATCAGGCCATGGTCGTTGACCAGGGTGGCGGCGTTGAGGCTCAGGTCTTCGCCGCTGCCCAGGGTGCCGAGGTTGTGGATGCTGGCGGCATTGAGCAGCAGCTTCTGGCTGGCGGTGATGCGCCCGGCGCTGTTCAGGGCACCGTCGATCGTCAGGGTGCCGTTGGCGCCACCGGCGATGCTGGCGCTGTCCGCCAGGTCCAGTTGGGCGGCATGCAGGTCCAGCTGACCAATGCTGCTCAGGCGCCCCTTGCCGCTGTAGTTGCCGTTCAGGTCGAGGTTGAGCGTGGCGTCACTGCCGATCAGGCCGTCGTTGCTCCAGTGGCTGCCGCTGCCGGTCAGGCCGGTGCCCGCCAGGAGCTGGCCGTCGGCGGTCTGGGTCAGGTGGTCGACCTTGACCAGCAACTGGTCGGCCTGGATTGCACTGCTGTTGGTCCAGCGCTCGGCCTCCAGGGTCAGTTGGCCGGCGGTCTTCAGGCGGCCGCCGACGTCTTCGAGGTTGGCCATGGAGATGCCGAACACCCCGCTGCCGCTGTGCAGCAGGCTGCCGCCGCGGTTGTTGAAGCCGCCGGCGTCGAAGGCCAGGTCGTTGTTGGCGGTTTCCAGGAAGCCGTCGCGGTTGTCGAAAGTGCCGCCGATATCGAAGCGGGTCTTGCTCGCCAGGCCCAGGGCCCGCAGTTGCCCGCGCTGGTTGTCCAGGCTGGCGGCGGCGGTGGCCAGGGTGCTGCGGCTTTCGATCAGGCCCTGGCGGTTGTCCAGGGCGCCAGCCAGTTCCAGCTCGATCTGCCGGGCGCTGATCTGGCCAGCACTGTTGTCCAGGTCCTTGGCGCTGATATGCAGCGCCTGCTGGGCGAAGAGCGCGCCGTCGCGGTTGTCGAGGCGGCCATCGGCGGCGGTTTCCAGGGTGGCGCCGCCGCTGAGGGCCGAGACCTTGCCCGCGCGGTTGTCGAGGTGGCCCGCCTTGAGCGTCAGGTCGCCCTGCTGGGCAATGATCTGCCCGCCCTGGTTGCCGACAGCGGAGGCAACTTCAAGGCCCAGGCGGGTCTTGGCCTGTAGCAGGCCCTTGGCGCTGTCCAGACGCTCGGCATTGAGTTGCAGGTCGGCTTCGCGGCTGAGGATCTCGCCGCCATCGCTGTTCTGCACTTCGCCACTGGCACTGATCAACACTGAATCATTGGCCGCGACCCGGCCCTTCTGCCGGTTGTCCAAGTGTTCGGTGAACAGCCGCAGCCACTGCTGGCTGGAAAGTTCGCCACCCTGGTTCTCAACCTTAGTGCTGCGCTTGAGCAGCAAAGGGCCCGCGGCGGACAGGGTGCCCTGGTTGTTGAGCAAGTGTCCCAGCAGTTCGAGGGTGACGCCCTGCTTGCCGGTGAAGGTGCCGTGGCTGTTGTCCAGGTCGCTGCCGATGAACTCCAGGTCGCCGGCGGCGTTGACGGTGCCGCCCTGGTTGCCCAGGGTCATGGCCCGCAGGGTCAGGGTG
>NZ_VYKE01000081.1:0-25927 GCF_032424515.1 Pseudomonas sp. JV245A | reverse complement strand
CGAAGACGCGGGCGAAGGAGCCGACATAATTGACACTGGCGCGCATGTCATCGAATTGTTCGACCACATAGGTGCCGATGCTGCCCGAGACTTCGCCGTTGGGGTCCATGACCCATTTGCGTCCCACCATCAGCCCGATCTGGGTGTTGGCTCGTACACCGGCACGCATCTCCTCGAGAAACAGCTGGCTGATCTGGCCGCCGCCTTTGCCCTGGACATAGGTAAAGCGTGCTATGGAGTGGCTGTCCCCGGTAGGGCTGCCTTGGGCTGTATCGACCCGGTAGTCGACAAAGTCCGCTGATACGGTGGTGGTCGTGGTGTTGGCGTTAGGTGCCCAGGTGAAATCCAAGACCCTTCCGGTTTTCACCTGCTCCAGCGAGGTGGTGGTCTGCGAGGTCGTAGTAGAGCCTGACTGCTTCAAATCATCGTTCATGCTGCTCATCCTTAAGTGAAGTGCGTGCTTGAGTGCGGGCCGAAATGGCCCGAGGCATATGACCGCCGCCATATCGCCACTTTTCCTGAAAAGCCGTGGTGTCTCGCTTGATACGTATGGAGTTCCTGCCTCGCTCCAGGGGCGTGAGGGGAAGCAGACAATCGGCTGTTGCGGTGCCTCCAGTGTGTGCGGTGCTGACTCGAGTTGGTTGCTGTATATATATACAGTATTCGAAGCTTGAGCACGGCGCGACTTGCGCCGACGAACTGTAGGGGGGGCTGGGTCGGCAGAACGCCGGAGGCGGGTTACAGCAGTACCCGTTCAATCCACAGCTGTAACTGAAGCGTCCGAATGCGCCCGCCCTGAGCGGGTTTTTTATTGCCTGGAGAAAATTAAATGCCGATCACCGAGCAGCAGTTGCTGCAGATCCTCCCGAACGCCCGCCCTGTTGCGGGCTTTTTTGTGCCTGGAGTTTGACAATGACCATTCAGAACGCCCTCGGTGTCCGCAACCGCAACCCTGGAAACATAGACTGCAACCCACGCAACCAGTGGGAGGGCCAACTCGGCAAGGAGCCGAACGGCCGCTTCGCCATCTTCGATACCGCCGAGAACGGCATCCGTGCCCTGGGCAAGCTGCTGCTCAACTATCGCGGCAAGGACGGCATGCCCGGCGTGGGCAAGCCCGGTATCGACACGCCCCTGGAGTTCATCAGCCGATGGGCGCCCAGCAACGAGAACAACACCCAGGCATACGCTGCAGCGATTGCCAAGCGCCTGGGCGTCGGCGTACGCGATTCGATCAACATGGCCGACCTCAAGACGCTGCGCGAGACCGTGCTGGGCATCATCGTGCACGAAAACGGTGGCAACCCTTACCCGGCTGCTGTGGTTGAGGAAGGCCTGCGCAGGGCCCTGAAGTGAGCGCCGGCGCCTGGCGGGTGGCTGGCGTCCTACTGACCGCTGTCCTGGTGCTGTTCGCCGGCGCTGCTCTGGGGGCATGGATGGCCTCCAAGCATTACCGGCCGCTGCTCGACACTGCCCTGGGCGACTTGGCCACGGCAAAGGCCGGTCGCGACAACCTGGAAGCCCTGGCGGGTGAGCAGGGCCGGAAACTGGGTGACCTGGTGCTGGCAGGTCAGGAGCGTGAGCGCCACGCTGCCCAGGCCCAGGCTGACGCCCGGGAGCTGGCCAAACATGACTACTCCGCGGCGAATCGTCTCCTGCAGGAACGTACCGGCGGTGACCCGGCGCCGGCGGCGGAATCGATCATTGATCAGGAGCTGGGGTTATGAGCGTGCAGGACCAGCAAAAAGGCGCAGGTAGTGCAGGACCTGCGAAAAAGTGCAGGTGGTACCCCGGCGGCCACCTGGGCCTAAACCCGGGTGAAATTGGGGTTTTTAAAGTCCACAGGCCGCTATTTACAAGGCTTACAGCCTGGGTTGGCCGTGGGCCTGGCCTGGCGGGCATTTGCGCTTTTGCGTTGGTGCTGACGGGGTGCGCAGCCCGGGAGCCCGAGGTGCGCACGGTGCGGGTGGAGGTGCCAGTGCAGGTGCCGTGCAGGGCGCCTGTGGTGCCTGTGCCAGCCTGGGCCACGGGCAGCCTCAAGAAGACCGATAGCTTGGAACTGAAGGTGCGGGCGCTGCTGGCGGAGCGCCGGCAGCGGGTCGGATATGAGCGAGTTCTGGTTGCCGCGGTGGAGGCTTGCCAGTGATCAGCCGTTGTTTACCGCATCGCCGCCGGCGGGCTTGGTAGTGGGCTCGATCAGTTCCGGGCCGTGATTCCTGACGTTGCCGACTGCGGTGCTTACCCTGAACCATTCGAAGGCGCTGGCGGGCTCACCCTGGTGCAGAGCCATCTGCTCGGCGCGTTCCTTCGGCGTGGCCGGGTCGAGCCACTCCCGGGCCAGTTCAGGCGCAAGGACCACAGGTCGGCGGTCGTGAATATCGACCATGCCGCCGGCGCTGTCGGCGGTGATGATCACAAAGCCTTCGTGCTCCCCGTGGCCTTCGTCTGGATTCGGAAGTTGTCCGATCGAAGCGCAGAGAATCGGCGAGCCGTCCCGGTGCCGGATCAGGTAAGGCTGCTTCTTCGGGCCGCCTTCGTCCACCCATTCAAACCAGTTGTCTATTGGGCATAGGGCCCGGTGTGGCCAGATTTGCCGGAAGAACGGGCCGTGGGCCACGTTCTCGGCCCTGGCATTGATCGGTGGGGCTCGATCCTTGGCCCAGTGCGGCTTCCAGCCCCAGCGCACCGGGTCGGCGTAAAGCCTGCCAGCGGTGACATGGAACAGGGCCAGTTGCATGCTCGGTGCGCCGTTGTAGTGTCCCAGAGGCTGCTCGCCCAGGTTGTCGACCAGGGCCCCGGGCATGCTCAAGGCCGCCACGAAATCATGAATGCCACGGTACTGGGAAAGGCGCCCGCACATGGTCATGTCCTCAATGCCTGCTTCAACTGTAGATCAGGCACCGGACGCTTTCCTTGGCGGGGCAGCTCTACTGGGGTGTGTCTCCCAACAGCGCCGCTACGAAACGGTTGTGGAACACACCCTGTGGATCGCAGCTTCTGCGGTAGGAATCGAAGGCCTTGATTCTGGCACCGCGCCGCGTCGCCAGATCCTTGAGGAACGCCGGGTTGAACGGTGGCGAAAATGTTCCAGCGGGGCGACTCGGGTCGTAGAAACCGAACATCTTGCCGGTGTGCGGCATTCCTCCCAGGGCCACCCAGGCGCGCTCGATGTCGGCGAAGAAGTGCAGCAGGAGCTGGGGGTATTCAGCCCCCGCGACGGCCGGTACGTAACCGATCAGGTCCAGATTGACGAAGGTCGCGTTGGGGGTTTCGGTGTAGGTTCCGGCCAGTACGCTGTCGCCGCCACGGACGAAGCGGAACTCCATGGGGGCAACCAGCAGGAAGTCGCTGGAACGCTTGAGGCGCTCCATGACCGCGTCAAGACCCTGCCAGGCCTTGCCCAGCCCTGAGTCATCGAGTGCCGGGAGTTCGATGAAATAAGACATGAAGATCACCCGCGACGCCCGGGTCAGCCACAAGTCGGAGTAGACAGCCGCAGCCTGATCGAAGAGCGTTTCGATGGTGAGGTAGCCCGCATCGATGATCGCGTTGGCCGCCGTTTTGTTTCCAAGATACTGCGCCGCAATCAGGGGCGGTTCGAGGATCGGCTCCATCGGTATCAAATAGGGCGCGCCGAAGATGTTTTCTTGCGCCAGGGCGCAGGCATCGGGAACGCTTGCCTTCAGGTTCGGAATCTTCGTCGTTGGGGACGAAACCAGGTCCCACCACAGGATGAGGAAGTTGTGGGTGTACGGATTGACGAAGGACTCAACGCGGTCATGGCTCGCGAGCAGGGTCTTGAATTGGGCAATGAACGCCTGCTGATCGTTACAGGTGATGTTGCCCTCCTTGCCCGATTTCAAGGTCGTGGCCCAGGGGCGTGGCATCACCTCAACGGTGACCGAGGTGACGATTCCCAGGGCCCCCAGAGAGACGCGGGCGAACTGCAGGGGCGACCAGCCATCCACCGCTGGGGTCTGTGTGTCGAGGGTCCTTACCTGGCCATCCGGGCCCATGATGCTGAACGCCGAGACCGTTTCCGCGAAGATCGGCGCGTTGATGGTGGCACCGTGCACGTCCACCGCGGTCATCCCGCCAAGGCTGAAAAAACCGCCGGCGGTCACGGTCTTGAGCATCATGTCGTGGCCCGTCAGAAACGCATCCAGTGCATCCTCGCGTACACCCGTGTTCACCGTGACCTTGGTTTCGGAGGGGTGCAGCACGATGGACTGATTGCCCTCGGGCCCCAGGTCCTTGTAGCAGGAGAGGTCGATCAGCCAGCGCGCCGGGTTCGGCGCGAGGCGATTGTCTTCGGCCACCAGGGCCGGCTGCGCGTGCCGCTGGCCGGAAACGCGGACAGTCGCGCCAGCCAGTACGGCTTGACTGACGATGGCCTGGAGTTCAACCAGGTTCGTCGGCGAGAAGTAATATTCCCCATCGATCGACATTGTATGAACGATGTTCTGAGCCCAGTTCCTCCACGGCAGAGGCTGGACCTTGAAGTCCAGGGTCGTTCCTGTCACTTCGTAAGCTGCCAGCCGGCCGTTATCTGCCGACTGCACCAGGGGCGTCCCTCGACTACTTGTTCCAAGCACTGCACAAACATAAGGGGCCACCCCGATCGCATCGGCTGGAACTCCGAGCGACGAAAGTGCCGGGCTTACCTTGTACAGGCCGTTGTTGAAGTTGCCGCTGTTCCAGGCTGAGGTATGCCAGCTTCCCTTCGAATCAAACCACTGAATCGAAAAGTTCATGATGAAGATGCCATTGTTAAGGCAGCCAATGCGCTCGACTTTTCTCATGGTGATGTCCAGTTGGGTGGTGGCGGCATGAAACATGCGGTCGATTAAATGCGCTGGCGCCAACCCTCCATGGAGCATTGGCGCCAGGCATCATCGGGACAAGGGTTGCGGTCTACTCGATCAAGTTGATTGCAAAGCCAATGAACGTGGTACCGACAGCGTCATAGGTGGCGATCTGACCGTTAGCCGCGAACGCGACAAACGGCGTTCCCTGACCGGAAGTCCCGGCTACTGCGTGTCCATAGACCGTGACCGCCAGCGCATTGGCCGGAACCCCAATGGTGTTCAGATCGGGAGTTGTCCGCGAGGTCGCCACGGGATAGTTGCCGCTATTCCATTCGGAAGTCACCCACCTGCCGTCGCTGCCCAGCCATTGGACCGAGAAGTTGAATACGTAGCCGCCTTTGTTGTTAACGGTGATTTTCTGGACCGGTCTCATAGTAATCTCCTGTTAGGGGAAAAGTTTTCAATCAAGATAATTTGATATCCACCATTGGCGGGTGGATGCCTTGTTTCTTGTTCGACAAGTGTTGAACTAGGGATGTATAAAGCAATTATTCTTGTCTGCTTTCCTTAGTGCTGTTGAATGGCATGTGGGTTGTGTGGCATGCCAATCGATGCTGCTTGATGCTGGGTCTGTTTTCGTGGGTTGGGGTGAAGCTTGTTGAAACAATTGCAACAGCTGTCGCGGGCCAAATATCACAGCAGGAACGAGCGTTGTTGCCGATAGGGTGATTCAATTTTATGTCAAGGTTGAATGGCGGTTGCTGCGCTTTGGCTACTTACACTGTAGCAAGCATATTTTTAATGTGGGTGTAGTTTTGAGTTGGGTTTAATAGTTGTCCCTATTAAACGGGGCATTCGGGAATACGATAAAAACAGGATGTTTTTAGCAATCAAGCTGTTGATGGTTATAAAGGGTGGGCCTCTCTACTGCTAGACGTCTTGCGGGGCGTAACTACCTGGCGGTGATCAATTCGGCATGCACTATCCCCGAGCAGAAGGATGGCTGGCGGGGCAGAGCGCGAACCTGCACCTGAAGCAGCGGGTGCGACAGGCTTGCAGCGCGTCAGTGCGCCGTTGCACGGCTGATGCAGATGCACCACCTGCAGGATAGGGACCGCAAGCACGGCATCGAGGGTGGATGCGGGCGCGAGGTCCGGGGTGCTGATTGGCGGCACAAAAGGGTAAAGCCGGGCTCACTGCTGAACCGGGGCCTGGTTCGTGCCGCAGGGGATTGGCCGAGGAGAATCGGCCCGTTATTGCGGAGGTGCAGAGCCGCCAATGAATTTTTCAGTACCAGGCTGGTGGGCACCGTATTCGACGACGTACCACCCACCAAGACGTCTAGCCTGCGCTTCGGCGGTAGGTTTATCTGCGTAGATATCGATGAATTGCCATGATCCGGGAACGTCCCTCATCACTGCCCAGCCGAGTACCCAGCCGTTGTTGTCTGGGTCAGCGGGAAGGTTTTTCCTGAGGCTTCTGATTGACATCACCGCTCCTTGTCTATGAGAGGGGCAACACGTTACTGCTGATGCCGGGCAAGGTGGTAGTGGCATTGGTCTTGATATTGCCAATATCGATGCCGAGCTCCAGGGGGGGATACGGCAGAAGCCGGTGGGACACCTGCCTTCAGCGCTCGCTCAGCGTGCTCTCTCAATTCCTTCTGGTAAGAAGGGATAACTGAAGAGAGTTAGTTGCCCCTGGAAATGCTGGCGGGCAGTGAAATAGGTTCAGGTTGCAGGTGTCCGGTTTTATTAGGCCACTACAGTGGACGCTGCGATTGCTACCTTGCTAATTTCCCTGACCGGTCTAAGGTCTATCTCAGTTCTTACTTCAGCGTGCCAGGAGGCATTCAGTGCAGGGTAGGAATTGGCCACTTTTCACAGTTGTATCTAGCAAATTCCCATTGGGAGGGATACCAATGAAAAAACTACCAGCCTGTTTGATTCCACTTGCCTCGGCGCTGAGTCTATCTGTTCTTTCTAGTTATGCTCTAGCGGATGTATACCTTTGTACATCCGATCCTTGTAATACTTGGGAGCCGACTCCACTCACAGAAGATCAACGTAATATAAAGTCTCCAGATATTAATAAAACCACTATTAAGGCGACCCTGGAGAATTCAGTAAGGACAGAAATTTCCAGTGCTTACAAGACTAAGGATCCGAAAGGTAAAAATCTCTACCTCAAGAAAGACCTATGGCATAAAGGGGGTTCAGTTCCTTTTTCGGAGGATGTGCATGTGACTGTTTATATTTATGATAAACCCACCAGCGCGAGGCCCTCTAAGTCATGCCACGCTTTCTCATATAAGAAGCAGGGCAACAAGAACTACTTCGGTACCTGTCAATAGACGTAGTTATCTCGAAGCCGGAGCGCTCAGCAGATTCCGGTCCTGGGGAAGTGTTGTCGCCCACAACGCTTGCTTGGCGCCTATGGCTGATCTTGGCAGTGTTGCTAGTGGCAACCGTGGAGCGTTAATCGAATTCATCCACTACCTCTACTACCTCGGTTGCTCAGTAGTTGCTGTAGGCTGCTCAGCGCCGATCCGCTCGAGCAACGCCCTCTCCTTGGCGCGTTTCTGCTGTTGCAATTCCGCGTTGGTCTTGGCCATGGCCTAGCTCTTCGATGCCGCTGGCCAGTATCGTCGACCAGGTTTGTCGGTGGCTCGGATGTGAGTTCGACGCCGGCGTTGAGTGAAGGCTCAGCCGGCGCGCGACAGATCGCTATGCAGTAGGTCTGACACGGAAGGCCAGGTACACCGGGCCGAATGGGAAGGTGCTGACTTCCAATTCATCCAGGGGGTTGAGCGTGCGCGTGCGGCCCCCTGCGTTGGGGTGCACATGGCCCCCAGCGTGGTAGCTGACCATCCTGGGGTCGTCGAAGACGCGGGCGAAGGAGCCGACATAATTGACACTGGCGCGCATGTCATCGAATTGTTCGACCACATAGGTGCCGATGCTGCCCGAGACCTCGCCGTTGGGGTCCAGAACCCACTTGCGTCCGACCATCAGCCCAATCTGGGTGTTGGCTCGTACACCGGCACGCATCTCCTCGAGAAACAGCTGGCTGATCTGGCCGCCGCCTTTGCCCTGGACATAGGTAAAGCGTGCTATGGAGTGGCTGTTCCCCGTAGGGCTGCCTTGGGCTGTATCGACCCGGTAGTCGACAAAGTCCGCTGATACGGTGGTGGTCGTGGTGTTGGCGTTAGGTACCCAGGTGAAATCCAAGACCCTTCCGGTTTTCACCTGCTCCAGCGAGGTGGTGGTCTGAGAGGTTGTAGTAGAGCCTGACTGCTTCAAATCATCGTTCATGATGCTCATCCTTAAGTGAAGTGCGTGCTTGAGTGCGGGCTGAACTGGCCCGACGCCTAAGCTTGTAGAGCATGACTCATGCGGTGCTCGTCAGTAATGGGTTTCCATTGCATCGAAATATGCTCAACCTCCTTTGTGTCATTGCGCAAGTACGCCATCGTCACCCGGCTGCGTATCGCGGCGTTTATCGCCCAGATCGGCCACGAGTCAGGCCAGTTGCAGTGGGTTCGCGAGCTGGGCAGCGACCAGTACTTGAGCAAGTACGACACCGGGACCTTGGCCAAGCACCTGGGCAACACTCCCGAAGCGGATGGCGACGGCCAGAAGTATCGGGGCAGGGGGCTAATTCAGGTCACCGGCCGGGCCAACTATGCGGCTTGCAGCGAGGCTCTGTTTGGTGATGCGCGATTGCTCAACACCCCGGAGTTGCTTGAGCACCCGGTGTGTGCCTCGATGTCGGCCGGTTGGTATTGGCAGCGGGCAGGCCTCAATACCCTGGCCGACCAGGGTGACTTTCTCACTATCACTCGCCGTATCAACGGCGGCACCAATGGCTTGTCCGACCGCGAGGCGCTGTATAAGCGTGTGCTGAAGGTGCTGCCGTGAGCGCGCTGGGTGCACGTGGACTGATTGGCGCCCTGGTACTGGGGCTTGCCCTCGGCGCCTGGGCTGCTTGGGCCTGGCAAGCCAACCGCTACGGCGAGCAACTGGCCGCCCAGGCCGAGGCGAATCAGCGCTCTCGCGAGCAGGCGGCGGTGGCGGTGATCGATTGGCAGGAACGCCAGCAGGTTGAGCGCCGAGCGCTGGAGGATCGGCTGCAGGTGAATGACGAAACCCACTACAAGGAACTGCGAAATGCTCAAACCGAGCAGGCTCGCCTGCGTGACCGGCTGGCTACTGCTGATGTGCGGCTGTCAGTCCTACTCGCCGCCCCGGGTGGTGGCGGTGGGCTGCCAGCCGACACCGGCGGCGCCGGCGTGGATCATGGAGAAGCGCGAGCCGAACTTGACCCAGCGCATGCTCAACGAATTATCGCCATCGCCGGAGACGGTGACCAGGGACTGATCGCGTTGGCTGCGTGTCAGGAGTATGTGCGGGGGCTGCAAGCGAGCAAAGAGTAGTCAGAATGAAGAGGCCCGGCGATAGTCCGGGCTTATTATTGTTTACGTCTAAAATTAACCTAGGCAACGAGTTTGGAGGATCCTGGATTTTTCTTGAGTGCCTTCATCAGCAGCATTTGTTCATTCAACTCTTCAGCCCAAGGAGCAAAGCAAGGGAGGCATGAGTCGTTGACCCAACGTCAATAAACTGAAAATGTTGCAGTTGTCGGGTCTTGGTGTTTTCGTTTCAAAACTGGGCAAAACTTTGGAGCGTCCCTTCAGACCATTATTAGGATTAGGAAAAAATCCGAGGGTGTAATACTAGGCGGTCTGAGGGACTGTTTCGAAAAAATAACTGCCGTGAATCCCCTAATCAGTTATCCCTTCAGTACTTATAGAAGATGCTAAAAGCCTGGGGGAATATAACCGGGAACATAAGGAATATTTTGGCACTTGCCATGAAATACTTCTCCATTCTGAATTTTGAAAAGCACTATTTTTTTTGCTTTGTTCACCGTTGCTTCAATCTTGCAGTCGGAGCTATGACCGACGTTCTCGTAATACTCGGTATGGGTCAAACCATTACTGCCTTGTGTCATGGATGTTCCGGCTGCCTCAGTTGTCGACCACTGAGAGGATTTGTACCACGTCATTACGACAAGTGTACCTGCATCAGGATCTTGAGTTGCTTTCATCGTATCGGGCCTGCCAAACAGATTCAGCGCCTCTTGGGCATCGCGACCTTCCCAACGACTTTGAGCAATTAAGGAACAGCCGCTGCTTACCATTATGCCTGACACTGCTAGCATTAAAGAAAACGTTTTCATCCATTGATATATCATGGAGTTTACCTTACCTGGACTTTTCAGGGTTTTTGTTGTTTAACATTTCATCCAGCTCTTCCATTGGGCTCTTCGGCGGTGCTTGTACCTCCGTGATGATCCCGAGCATTTTCATCTGATCAAATTTACCCAGTGACAACATGCCGTTGAAGACTCGATCTTGGGGATTACATACAAAGGCAAATGTATATAAAAGCGCCTTGTCATCCAACGTATGCCACTCATTGGAGACTTTCAAATCCCGGCGTGCGTAGCTCGTTCGTTCTATTGATGTTCCTTTAAGAAAGCGGGCTCTGTGCTTGGAGCACTGGACTTCAACTGAATAGACATCCGCCAATGGCTTGGATGGGTCAGCGAAGACTTGGTTTACGTCTACTGACTGAAGCCCACCCGCCGCTTGACTCCGTGGCGTCATGGACGTGAGATCAGCGACAAACACTATGTTGTTTTTGCCCGTGCCTATGCTATAGACACGCCACCAATCGCCAATGGGGTTCGCTTTGTCAGCTATCGCTGAAGTGGAGGCAGCAAGTAGTAAAGTAATTGGTATGACGTATTTATTTAATTTCAAAAACTCTGGCATGCTGTGTCGTGCCTCCTTGAATATGAATTTGTTATCCATTTACATTAAATTAATCAAGCCAAACAAGCACGCTAAAAAATAGAATTTCTCAACTGAGTATCTCGAGTCAGTGATATTTGCTGGCCAGCACACGCTGCCATGCTCGTAGCGTCTGGCGACTAAATTAAGAAGCAAATTAGCTTCGTTGCAATCAAAAAGTAAATAACACATTTCATCGATTATCATCAACTTCGAGCGTTAAACTACCCAGCCAAACGTCCCTTGTGATACTGCGCGACTAGTCGAAATGTCCGATTGACTGAAATCTCAGAATGGCAGCACTAGTCGGGACTATGATCCCCGTAGGAGGGGGGGAGTCAACTAGCACAAATGTACTAGTTCGAGCGCTTGAAGAAACCCTGGAAAGGACTTCAAGGTTTGGTGAAACACCCACCACGCACAAACGGAGCAGATGAGTTCCGTTGGAAGAGATGTCCCTGTTGATCAACCTTGGCAAAGAGGGTTATTGCGAACAAGGGTTGATTAGGCGAAGGCCAGCCGAGGTGGGACTGGCCTGCTCGTCTAGGGGATGTTGGTTTCGACGGTTCAAAAAAAGGCCCCTCACCTGGCAGGGATGTGGGCCTTTTTAGTGGTCGTGGTAACCATGCCCCCTACATTTGGCTACTGGTATCGGTCGTGCTGGTAAGCGTATAAGCAGCGCTTAATTTGGGGGATTGGGGCATGCCAGGCATCAGCGTATTAACGATTAGCGATCAGCCCGGTTTGCCGAGCGCAGAGTCCAAACAGCCTGGCTTTTGCGGTTGAACTCAGTACATAAATCGAGCGACTGGGCTTCTGGTGTTCGCGCCTACCATAATGCAATCGGCTACACGCAGGCCCTGCGAGACGCTGAACTTATTACGAATGATACAGAGTTGGCCATGACAGCCTCTCGGGCCGAAGTATGGCAGACGGCTTCGGACCGCTTGAGTGGAAATATGGTGGCGAAAGGCGCATGGGTGACGCGTTCCCACAAAACGGGATCAGCCTGCCGGATTTGATCCACACCGAGTGGCTGATCACTTGGCACACCTCGGACGCGTTATCCTCGCTACCCTGGTTTGCAGATGCCGAACAGGTTGTTGGCTCGAAGCGCAGATGATCTTAGGGCATTTTTAGGGCATAGCGGATACCGCTTTAGGCCTATATAGGCCTTAACTCAGGTGCTACATACTCTAATTTCGTGGCCTTGAGCGGACTGCGGTTGATTATGGTCGGGTTCGAATCCCTATCCTTATGGCTGTTTATGTCGGAGGAAAACTTGAGAGCATTGTGTAAGCGGAAATTGCTCTTTCAAGGAGATCGTCGAATGTGAGGAACTCATCGATGTTGTATTGGTCTATCATCAGTCCCATGTATTCGCGTGCATCTGACACGTTCTTAAAATTTTGCTGAGTAAATCGACTCATGATTACGGACGTTTTGCATTTCGATTGAATACCTGGATAGCGTGAAGCGACTAACGAATAGTGGGTTTTTATATAGTGCTTCCATTCAGCTGTTTGGAATACGGCTTGACTGACTTCTGCTCGTGGTTGTCCCTGCGTTGTGGCTAGTTTTTTTGCGGGGCGTTCGATTTCAATTAATTTGTAAGATTGGTCGGGGTATTTAATGATGAAGTCTGGCTGAAGTTTTGTTTTACCGATGGGTGAAGTCTGACCATTTGGATAGATTAGTTCGGGCTTGCTTTCGCATGAGCCGTAAACATCTAGCAGTACTGGATGTTTCTCTAAGATAGCGTGAAATATAGACTCAATGCCGTCTGGCTGAAACCTTAAAGCCTCTCCTAAGGTAGAAATGGCAATCTTTAATGAGTCAAGGCGATTATTGTAAGAATCAAGCCATTCCGGTTCGCTACCGAACGATATAGAACCTCCTAGAGGCTCACGCCCGTATGTGGCTAAGGCTGAGCCGATATCTCGGCGGATATCTTGCTGGACGCGTAGGGTTATCAGTCGCTTGTCCCACGCTGCCTCATCGGCATGACTAACTACCTCGATATACTCAAAAAATCTTCTATTGTTTAGGTCTGCCGGGAAAAATCCTAAATTCTTAGTGATGTGAGACCTGCCAAAATCAGCGGCATCATCAAATTTTGGATCAAGCACCGAGCCATATGCACCAAATGTCAGTGTGTTGACTAGTTTTTTATATGGTAAATTTATTTGTTTTAGGGATAGTGTTAGTTCAAGTTCAGGGTCTGAGATTTGCAGCTCTCTCTCTATGCCCTGTACTCGGCTGCGCCATATACAGGAGGCTAGGGGAGTTTTCGATACTATTCTATAAATGCCGATGTCCTTCCCTTGTAGTTGGTTGTCGGCTAAGAATTGGGTGACATCTTTGGGAGTTCTGGTTGGCTCATAATCCACTTTAAGCGCAGGACCGCCAGCAATGTACCACTGGTGTGGTGGTTCGTTTTCAATGGAAATCACAACGCCGTCTTGAGCAACGTAGACCTGAAGTTTTTTGGCGTCTAGATAAGGGGACTGAACTAGATTCGGATATCCAGGACCATCTGGTAGAGGTGTGGTGGCTCTGCGGTACTCGTTACGATACCGCCGTGTGTAGGCGAACATGAATTCCGCAACCATCTCAACGGTGACTGACATGCACTGTGACCTCCCAAATGGCGTTCTCTTACCTATAAGACTCCTGCAACAGCTTTATAGAGTAGGTGGGTGGATTGTTGTAGTTTTTTGGCAGTGAAAGTGGAAGGTTCTACGCCGACTGATCGAATAGAGCTGCGCCTCAAGTGGCGAGGATGATCAAAAGGGTGTGGTACAAAATTGGTACCGAAACTTAGTCTGCCGTTTTGAAGCCTTGATGCTATAGGCTTTCAGGGAACGTCCCCCAATCCATCACGGATTTGGGGGCTAATTTCTGCATCCCTGGCAGCAGTCGAGCAAAGCAGACGCAGATCTGAGGGGGTAGACTCTTGGGTGACCCATTGGAATTGCGCGAGGCCCAAGTGTGGACGGAGTGGTAAAAATCCGCAGAGCATGTGTAGACGATGCTGAGGTGTTAGGAGTGATTGGTCCTGCTGCTTATGCAGCGTCCTATCATTACCTATGGAATGACTGCGTAGCTTTAGCCAATCAACTGGATACCTTTAGTACATCAGCATTTTTGATGCTGCTGCGACAAGCTGAATCAAGGCTTTGGGTAGCCGAGGTTGCTGGGGTTGCGGTTGGATTCTTAACCATGATGGTTGACTCTCGAAACCCGATCACGCACGAATGTGGGGGAGCGGAGATTTCTAGGATCTATCTTCTACCGGGCAGTCAGAAGTCGGGGTTAGGGTTTCGACTTGTGTCTGCAGCAATCGAGCACGCGAAAGAGTTAGGGCTGACGCACGTATGGCTGGATGTAATGGCGTCTGCAGTAAATGCAAGAAACGCCTATCTCAAGTGGGGCTTTTCAGAGATAGGAAGTAAGAATTTTTCTCGTCAAGTCAAAGCCGAGTATTCACAAATGGTTGTCCTGAGGATGGACCTCCGTACCACCGTCTCGTAGTGGCGCCTGTTCTCAAATTTTAGTCGCACCTTTCACTGTCGATCTCTGAACGAAAAGTGGCAGGTGACAGCTTAGAGCTACCAGGTGAAGTGGTAAAAAATTGGTACACAGTCTGATGTTGATCAACGGAGGTCTTTAAAATTAAGGCTTACAGCGTTTGTGTGTCCAATCCATTATCGGGGCGATGCAGCAATTACTCCCGTCCAGTAACTGCAGGCCATGGTGTGTGGCAAGAATCGACCATCTTGAGGTTAGGAAAATACAGGATAGCACCCAGGTCGGGCCATAGGTTCTGGCGTTCTGTCGGCAGGGTGCCGTAGTAGGGTGGTTGCGGAAACTAAAGAAATGATGCGGAAACGGTCAGTTGGTGACGGTAAGCGACCGTGAGTAGCAGACACAAAAAAGCCCTGAAAAATCAGGGCTTTCTCGTTGAGATTTGGCGGAGGCGTAGAGATTCGAACTCTAGGACCTGTTACAGTCGGCGGTTTTCAAGACCGCTGCCTTAAACCACTCGGCCACACCTCCAGATCGCATTGCGGGCGCCATAATACCCGAATGAAACACACTGTCAAACTCTCTGCGTCGCGAGTTACAGAGCCTCTGTTATCATCCATGCCACTAAATGTTTCCCCCAACAGGAGTGTCGCCATGCGCGAACAGGATTACGCAGTTAACAACGGCGTGCAGGCCGAGCAGCTAGAGGTTAGCCGCGTCCTGCGCAACACTTACGGCCTGCTGGCCCTGACCCTCGCGTTCAGTGGGGTGATGGCCTATGTGGCACAGCAGATGCGTGTCGGTTATCCGAACATCTTCGTGGTGCTGATCGGCTTCTACGGTCTGTTCTTCCTCACCAACAAACTCCGTGACTCGGCCTGGGGCCTGGTGTCGGCTTTCGCCTTGACCGGTTTCATGGGCTTTCTGCTCGGCCCGATTCTCAACCGCTACCTGGGCATGCAGGGCGGCGCCGAAGTGGTCAGCTCGGCCTTTGCCATGACGGCACTGGTATTCGGCGGTCTGTCGGCCTATGTGCTGATCACCCGCAAGGACATGAGCTTCCTCGGCGGCTTCATCACCGCCGGTTTCTTCGTCCTGATGGGCGCCGTGCTGGCCAGCCTGTTCTTCCAGATCAGCGGCCTGCAACTGGCGATCAGCGCCGGCTTCGTGCTGTTCTCCTCGGTGTGCATCCTGTTCCAGACCAGCGCCATCATCCACGGCGGCGAACGTAACTACATCATGGCCACCATCAGCCTGTATGTATCGATCTACAACCTGTTCGTCAGCCTGCTGCAACTGTTCGGCATCATGGGTCGCGATGACTGATCACAGGTGCTGAGCCATTGAAAAAAGCCCGCTTCGGCGGGCTTTTTTTTGTCCTGGACTCCTTGGGACGTTCAGTTTTTCAACGTGCCTGTACCTGCATTCGTACGGTGGCGACCGCGTCTTTGTTGACCTCGATGGAAAACGCCAGCACGTCCACCTGTTTCTGTTCAAGCTCATCAACCCAAGCGATCACCCCGGTGAGCGGGCCTTCCAGGGCCAGGCTGACCCGACCGGGCGCTTCGTTGTCCATGCGCTCCAGGCTGATGCCGGCCTGGCTGCTGGAGCGGGCCAGCATGCCGGGCAGGGCTTCGGCCGAGATTGCCGTGACGGGGCTGGCAGGTTTGCCAGCATGCAGTTGGAGTATCAGGCGCTGCAATTGTGTGGCCTCGATAAAGCGTTGTTCGGCAAGCTGCAGGGCTTGTTGTTGTGGCTGCCAGAGCAAAAGGTAGGCGCCGGTCAGGGCACTGAATAGGGTCAGCCCTTTAAGGGCTCGCTGTTCGCGTTTCGCCAGGCGATGCCAGTGCCCCAGGGGGGGGTGGAGCAGGGCGGACAGTGGTTTTTTCAGTAACGGCAGGCTCATGCCTCACTCCTTGATCTGCAACCGTGCGCTGACCCCTCGGGCATCGCGGACGGAAGAGTCGGTACTGGCATCCAGGCCCTGGGCAATCAGGCCTTCGCGCAGCTGTTGAAGATCGGAGAACGCTGGTGCACTGATCTGCAGGCTCCAGCCTTCGCCGCTTTGGTAGTCGAGGCGCTGTACCTGGGCCAGGGCGCCGTAACTGGCGCTCCATTGCTCGGCCAGCAGTGACAGTTTGTGGGCGCTACCGGAGCTTTTCTCGACCTTTTGCTGTTGCTTGGCGTGTACCTGGGCGGCGAGGTCGGTCACAGACTCCTCAGTACCTGAATGGGCCTGCCACAACGCCTGGCTCTGCGCCTGGAGCTGCTTGCTCTGCTGCTCCAGGTACCAGCGATGGCCCATGATCTGGAGCAAGTGGGAGCCTACGGCCACCACCACTAGGAGCAGGGCCAGGCGCCAGGGGGCCGTTTGCCGGGGGCGCTGCAGGAATTCGCCCTGGCGCAGGTCGATGGCCTGCTGCGCGCCCTGGCTCAAGCATTCCCAGGGACGTTCATCGGCCTGCCAGTGATGCTGGTCGAAACTTTCCAGGCCCGGTGGTTGCGGCCCCTGCCAGTGCAAGTCTGCCGGAAGCAGGGGGGCCAGGTCCGCCAGTTCGCACGGGTACAGGGCCAGGCGCATCGGCGCGCTGCCTCCCAGCAGCCAGCGACCGTCCCAGGTTAGGGCCCGGGGCTGGTCTGGGGGCAGGCAATCGGCGTCGACATGAATATGCGAAGGCTGCAACCCCAGTTCGGCCAGTTGTCCAAGGCACTGGTTCAGGTGCTGACGATTGACCGCCAACACCGCGCAATGGCGTTTGTCCTTGAGTGGCCCGTGGGCCAGGTGCAGGTTGTCCAGTTCATCGATCAGTTGTTCTTCCAGCGCGCTGTGCAATGCCTGGCGCAGCCAGCGTCCACTGCGGGCGGGCACGCTGACCTGATGGTGGCTGGCCATTTCCATGGGAAGCAGCAGGCTCAGGGGCTGGTTGCCCAGCGCGGCCGCAGCCTGCTGCAGGTCGCCCTGGTGCAATTGGCCACCGGCCTGCCACCAGAAGCATTGCCAAGGCATGTTGCCGGTGGCACGGGGAGATAGATAAAGCCACTGCCTCATGTCGGTCTACTCGGTCTTCGGTTGTTCAGGAGGAGTGGGCATCAGCGTGCGCTGCTGCACCCGGACCTTTTCCCTATCCATGACTCGCAGGTCGCTCACCAGGCGCAGGCGTTGCCGGCCCTGTTCGACATCGATGGTGGCGCGGAACTGCCGACTGCTGACGCCTAGCCCCTGAGGTTTGATGTCCCGGCCCTGGAGCACCGGGTTGGAAAGAAAACGGGTGATATCGGGATAGCCACCTTCCGGACGGGAACTGACCAGAATGCGAGCCGTGGGTAGGTCGATGCCTTCAACACTGGCCAGGACCTCGGCGCGGGTGGTGTTGACGTTGATCGGGCTGTTGCCGAATACCCCCACTAGCGGCTCAAGCTGTTGCAGGGTCTGGCTGTCCACCCCGGGCAGTTGGCGCAGTTCACTGAGGTCGCTCAAGGGCAGCGGTAGGCCATCACGGTTGTTCTGGCCGACCAGGAGTGCCGGATCGTGGGCCCGGATGCCTTCCAAGGCCAGCAGGCGCTGGTAGCGGGCCCGCAGGTTCAGATCGCTGCGCTGGCGCAGGCTGTTGAGGTTGAGCCGGGCACCGAGGTCTTGCAGTTGGACATGAATGCGTCCATCGCCGATCTTGAACGCTGGCGCCGGTTGCGCCCAGTGCTGCCCCAGGTGGGTCACCAGCAGGCCGTCCTTGCTGCGAGTGTCTTCGAGCAATTGTTGACGGGCCCAGGCTTCACCGCTCAGCGCCAGTTGCCAGAGCTGCTGTTGTTCTATCAGGTTGCTGCTGGCGTGCAGGTTGAGCCGCTGGCGGGCGAGCATATTGCTTACCACCATGGTCACCAGGGCGGTGATCAGCAATACGCTGAGCAGGGCCACGCCTCGTTGCCGGGCCAGGTTATTCATGCAGAGCGGCCTCGTCGGGTTCCTGGGCATCGAGGCCGCCGGGCAGCAGTATCAGCCGGCGTACCTGAGGGTAGCCGGGGGCATCCAGTTCGATTTCCAGGGCCGCCGGCAGGCTCAGGCTCTCGGTCCCTGCCGGCCAGTGTTCGTGGGCCTGGCCGCGGGCATCGATAAAGCGCAGGCGAGTCAGCTCCACGCCAGCCAGCAGTTGCTGGTTCTGGCTGATGGGGGCGGGTGGAGGCTGTGCCGCCCCGGGGGCGGCCAGGGGTTGGGACAGGGACAGGGTGTCGCGTACCCAGCTGCCGCCTTCCCAACGGTGGCTGACTTGTAGCAGGTTGCTGCGCGGGTACTCCAGCGGGTTGCGCCAGCCACCGCGTACCAGGCGAATGCCGTCAGGCTGGCTGATCAGTGCCTGGCTTTGGCTGGGGTCGTCCGCCAGCGGGTGTCGACGGGCTTGCACCAGGTCACGCTCCAGCACACTCATGGCCCGTTGCAGTTGACGCAATTGCTGCTCATGCAGGCCAATGCGCTGATCGCTGCGCAGCACCCTGTCGAGCATCTGATAGGTGGCCAGGCCCAACAGGCTGAAAATGGCCATGGCCACGATCACTTCGAGCAAAGTGAAACCGCGCTGGTTCATGGCCGGGCCTCGATGTAGCCAAGCAGTTGTGCACGGCTGTACTGGCGTGCGCGTTGCTGGGTGGTTTCGACGGAGACGCGCAACTGGACCTTGAGCAGACGGCTGTCGGGTGCGCTCTGGATATCACTGAACAGCCACCAGAGGCGGCCGCCGAACTCGATCTGTTCCGCACTGCGTTGGCTCTGCGGCTCTCGCAGGCCGATGCGCAGTTCATTCATGCGGTTGTCGGCGATCCACAGCGCCTGGGTGCGCTCGGTGAGGTTTGCGCTGTTCATGGCCACATGCTGCACCGCACTGAACAGGGCGATCGACAGGGTGGCAAAGATCGCCAGAGCGACCATGACCTCCAGCAGGGTAAAGCCCTGTTCAGTTCCGGGTTTCAATTTGCGCATCCTGTATGCCATCGCTGGAAAGGCTCAGCAGTGCCTGGTCGCGGTATTCGAACCACAAGGTGAAGGCGCTGGTTTCATCGCTGGAAAGCACCAGCAATTGCGGCAGGCCAGTGCGGCTGTCACTGGTACCCAGGGCCGCGCCGGCCTCGGGTACGTCCAGGCGCAGGCGCAATTTGGCGGGTAGTGCATGCGTACGCAAATCCCTGTCCTCGATCCAGCGACCCTGCTGGTCCAGGCGCAGCACCCAGTAGCCGTCGGGCTCGATTCGCACGCCGTAGTCGCTGTAGTTGAGCAGCGCTTCCTGGCGCAGCAGCTGCAACAGGCCCAGTAGGCGCTGTGCTTCCTGGTGCGCCTGGCGGCCACCGGAGTCCGGGCGTACGATGCCGACCAGGCCCGCGGTCAGGGCGATCAGCAGAATCACCACCAGCAGTTCAAGCAGGGTGAAGCCCCGGGTACGGTGGCGCTGCACGGTCTATTGTTCCCAGTTGCCAATATCGCTGTTCACGCCTTCGCCGCCGAGCTTGCCGTCGGCGCCAAAGGAAAACAGGTCGTAGGCGCCACCCTTGGTGCCGGGCACCCGGTACTGGTAGCCATTACCCCAGGGATCGACCGGCAGGCGCTTGAGGTAACCGTCGGGGTTCCAGTTGCGGGCCGCCGGGCTGCCACTGGGCTTGCTCACCAGCGCCTGAAGGCCTTGCTGGCTGCTGGGGTACTGGTGGTTGTCGAGGCGATAGATGTCCAGTGCCATGGCAATGGCATGGATGTCGCTCTGGGCGGCGGTGGCCTTGGCCTGATCGGGGCGGCTCATGATCTGCGGTACTACCAGGGCGGCGAGAACACCGAGAATGACTACCACCACCATGATTTCGATCAGGGTAAAACCGCGTTGCTTGTTTCGTGTGTGCACGTTGGGGGATTCCACATTCAGGTGATCAGTTGGTTCAAGCTGAGGATCGGCATCAGGATCGCCAGGACGATGACCAGCACGGACGCGCCCATGAACACCAGCATGGCCGGCTCGAACAGGCCCACCAGCAGGGCGATGCGGTTGGCCAGCTGTGCTTCCTGCTGCTTGGACGCGCGTTCGAGCATGCTGTCCAGCTCACCGGAGCGTTCACCGCTGGCGATCATGTACAGCATCATCGGAGGGAAACTGCCGTTGAGCTCAAGCGCTCGGGTCAGGCTGATACCTTCGCGTACGCCACGGACGATGTCTTTCAGACCGGTACGAATTTTCTGATTGGCAACGACCTCACTGGCGATCGCCAGAGCGTCCAGCAGCGGCACGCCACTGCGCCCGAGAATCGCCAGGGTGCTGACGAAGCGCGTGCAGTTGCTGGCCCTGACCAGCCCGCCAATGATTGGCAGGCGCAGCACCAGCGCATGCCAGCGTTCACGGTTGGCCGGCTGTTTCAGGAGCATGCGCAGGGCCGTCACTGCGGCGCCGATCAGGATCAACAACAGCAGGCCGAAGTCCCGCAGGAAGCCGCTGGTGGCGATCAGCCCGCGGGTCAGCAACGGCAGCTCCTGGCCACTGTCGATGAATACCTTGATCACGTCCGGCACCACGAAGCCCAGGAGGAAGCCGACGATGCTGATGGCTGCCACCATGAGAATGCTTGGATAGAGCATGGCCAGATGGATCTGCTGGCGTGCGGCCTGGCTGGCTTCGGTGTAGTCGGCGAGGTTCATCAGCACCTGGTCCAGGTGCCCTGAATGTTCGCCGGCGGCCACCGTGGCCCGGTACAGGTCGGGAAAGGCCTTGGGGTAGGCGGCCAAGGCCACGGCCAGGCTGTAGCCTTCGAGGACCCGAGCACGAAGCGCCAGCAGCATGCTTTTTACCCGCTGCTTTTCGCACTGTGCGGCCACGGCAGCGAGCACTTCCTCCAGGGGCAGCGAGGCTTGCACCAGGGTTGCCAGTTGCCGGGTCAGCAGGGCCAGCTCGGCGCTGCTGAGGCCGCCGCCAGCCGTCTTGACCTCGCCCAGGACGGTGCTGCGATGGCCCTGGCTGGTGGTGATTTTCAGAGCGATCAGCTGGCGTTCGCGCAGCATTTGGCGGGCCTGGCGCGGGCTGTCGGCCTCCAGTACACCGCTGGATTTCTTGCCGGCGGCGCACATGGCCAGGTATTCGTAGGCGGCCATCTTCAGTCCCTCTGGGTAACCCGCAGCAACTCTTCAAGGCTGGTGAGCCCCTGTAGCACCATGACCTGGCCATCGTCGAACAGGCTTGGGCTGTGTTGCCGGGCGTGGCTGACCAATTCATGTTCTCCGGCGCCGGTGTGGATCAACTGGCGTAGGACGTCGTCGAACAGCACCAGCTCGTAGATCCCGCGGCGGCCGCGATAGCCCGAGTGCTGGCAGTTCGGGCAACCCACTGGCCGGTACAGTTGTGGCGCGCTATCCGGGCCCACGCCCAACCGTTCGCAGGCGGCGGGATCGGCGTCATGGGGCTCCTTGCATTCGGGACACAAAAGACGTACCAGGCGCTGGGCCAGTACGCCCAGCAGCGACGTGCAAAGCAGGAACGGCTCGATGCCCATGTCCACCAGGCGGGTCACAGCACCGATGGCGCTGTTGGTGTGCAGGGTCGAGAGCACCAGGTGCCCGGTGAGGGAGGCTTGCACGGCGATTTCCGCGGTCTCGCGGTCGCGGATTTCACCCACCATCACCACGTCCGGGTCCTGGCGCAGGATGGCCCGCAAGCCACGGGCGAAAGTCATGTCGACCTTGGCGTTGACCTGGGTCTGGCCAATACCGGTGAGGTGGTACTCCACCGGGTCCTCGATGGTCAGGATGTTGCGCTCCAGGCTGTTGAGGCTGGCCAGCCCGGCGTACAGCGTGGTGGTCTTGCCGGAGCCGGTGGGGCCGGTCACCAGGAGGATGCCGTGGGGTTTGTGCAGGGCGGTTTCCAGGCGCTGGCGTACCGCCGGGTTCATGCCCAGGTGCGCCAGGTCCAGGCGCCCGGCCTGTTTGTCGAGCAGGCGCATCACTACCCGCTCGCCGTGGCTGGAAGGCAGGGTCGAGACCCGGACATCCACTTCATGCCCGGCGATGCGCAAGGCAATGCGACCGTCCTGGGGGATGCGTTTCTCGGCGATGTCGAGCTTGGCCATGACCTTGATCCGTGACACCAGCAGGGTCGCCAGTTCACGCCGCGGGCGCAGCACTTCGCGCAGCAGGCCGTCGACCCGCAGGCGTACCGAAAGGTGTTCCTCGAACGCCTCCAGGTGCACGTCGGAGGCCTTGCTTTTGACCGCTTCGCTGAGGATCGCGTTGATCAGGCGAATGATCGGGGCGTCGTCTTCCTGCTCCATCAGGTCGGTGGTTTTCGGCAACTGCTCGGCGAGGCTGGAGAGGTCGAACTCTTCATCGAACTGTTCGCCCAGGCCATCGGCCACCTGCTTGGCACCGTCCTGGCCGTCGCGGTAGTGGGCAGCCATGCGCTGGGCGAAGGCCTGTTCATCGAGGATTTCGCTGCGCAGCGGCGCACCGTTGAAGCGGCGCACCTCGGCGATCACCGACCAGGGGGTATTGGCGCGGCAATAGAGCACCGGGCCCTGGGCCTGGTGCTCCAGGACCACGCCGTGACGGCGGGCATAGGCGAACGCCAGGCGCGGGCTTGGGTTGGGACTGATCATGGCTGCGGTGCAATCCCTTGGGTACGCATGTCGATCAGGCCCTGGTCGCCGTCACTGTTGGCATCGAACAACTGATGCGGATTGTGCGGCAGCTGGCCGCGGGTCTTGCCATCCAGGGTGCGCAGGGAGCGCAGGTTGTTGTACTTCTGGGTGCTCAGCTTGTCGGCATTGGCCGTATTGCGCAGCAGGGTCGGACGCAGGAACACCATCAGGTTGGTCTTCTCGTTGACCTCCTTGCTGCTGCTGAACAGCTTGCCGAGCCAAGGGATATCACCGAGCAACGGCACCTTGCTCACCTGGACCTTGATGTTGTCCTTGATCAGGCCGCCAAGCACGATGATCTGCCCGTCGTTGGCCAGGATGGTGCTCTTGACCGAGCGCTTGTTGGTGATCACATCGCTGGTGCTGATACCGGGTGGTGCCGCGGCCAGCTCGGAGCTTTCCTGTTCGACTTTAAGGCGCAGAAAGTTGCCTTCATTGATATGCGGAGTGACCTTGAGGGTGATCCCCACGTCCTTGCGCTCGACGGTGGTGAAGGGGTTGCTGGCCCCTGCGGTGTCGGTGGTGTAGGAGCCGGTCTGGAATGGCACGTTCTGGCCGACGAGAATTTCCGCCTGCTCATTGTCCAGGGTCAGCAGGCTCGGGGTGGACAGCAGGTTGTTGTTGGAGTCGCTGGACAGGGCGGTGATCAGCGCGCCGAAGTTGCTACTGCCGATGCCTATCACGGCTCCGTCCGGGAGGGTCGGGCTCTTGCCGCTCTCCAGGTTGCCCAGCAGGGTGCCGATAGTCATGCCGGCGCTGTTGAAGTTGCTGACGGCGCCCCATTTGCCCCGGCCTGCGGCCCACTGCACGCCGAGGGCCTGGTTGATGTCGCCACTGACTTCGACGATGGCCGCTTCCACCAGCACCTGGGCGCGGGGCTGGTCGAGTTCGTCGATGATGCTTTCGAAGGTCGCCAGTTGTGCCGGTGAGGCCATCAGCACCAGGGCATTCTGGCTTTCGTCGGCGCTCACCAGCACCGGGCTTTCCTGTCTCTGATTGTCGCCACCGCGGCTTCCCGCTTCCAGGCGCTTGCCGATCCCGCTGAGCAGTTCTTCGAGCTTCTTCGCATCGCTGTGATTGAGGCGTCGCACTCGGGCGTTCTCGCCGACATTGTTCGGTACGTCGAGGCTCAGGGCCAGGCGCTGCATCTGTTGGCGAATCGGTGCCGGGCCGACCAGGATCAGGCGGTTGCTGCGCGAATCGCCGATAGCCTTGGCGCTGCTCTGGCCACTGCTGTTATCGGTCAGGCTTTCGCTCAAGGTCTTGGCCACGTCGTTGGCCCAGGCATGCTTTAGCTGGAGAATGTTGAACTGACGCCCGCCGGCGTTATCCAGTTCTCCGATCACCTGGCGCACGCGTTGCACGTTGTTGGCGCTGTCGGAAACGATCAATGAGTTGGATGTGGTGGAAGCTGCCATGTAGGCGTCGGAGGCGACCAGAGGGCGGACGGCGGAGACCACTTCGCTGGCGTTGACGCTGTGCAGTTCGATGACTTCGGTGATGAACTCTTCGCTGCCCTCGTCGGGTTGGGCATAGGCTTTGGTCTTGGCCTCGGCTACCGGCAGGATCAGTACCCGGTCGCCCTGGTCCATGGCCACGTAGCCCTGGCTGCGCAAGGCGGTGAGAAACAGCGAGTAAATGCCTTTCTGGTCCATGGCGGTGGTGGACTGGACCGTGACCTTACCGTTCAGGCGCGGGTCGAGGATCATGGTCTTGCCGGTGATCTGCCCGACCTCGTTGATCAGGTCGCGTAGTTCTGCGTCCTTCATGTTCAAGGTCCACTGTTGTCCCTGGGGAGGTTTTTCAGCGGCCTGGACGGGGCCGATCAAGGTGCTAAGGGCCAGTAGGGAGCCTGCAATGAATGTTCGTTTCATGATGTCTTGGGGGGTCACAAAGAGGGTTGAACAAGGTTGTGGGTTTCTGCCCGCACAGCAGTGCTTTGAGGCATCTCGGGGGCCATGGGCAACGGCATCAGCAGGGGAGTCGAGTGGTGGGCCAGAGACAGCGACTGGTCTTCGCCAAAGCGTTGTATGCGCACCTGTTGGGTGCTGATCTCGCGCAGGCTGCCACCTCCGGGAAGGGGCTCGCCAATGCCATAGAAACGGCTGCCCTCAGGGGATTCAATCAGCGCCCTGGACAGTTCCGGGCGACGTTCCACCAGGCTGGCCAGCAGCGTCAGCGGCACTCTTGGCAGGTTGCCGGTGGCTTCCTGGGGCAGCACACCGAACAGTTGGGCTATGGCCGCGTTGTTCGGCGGCAGGCGCGGCGGCTCGCTGACGGCCAGGGGCCCTGGGCGCACGGTCTCGTCCAGACGCTGGGCGAACAGGAAGCTGTTGTAGGCGAGCCAGCCCAGCCAGGTCACCAGCAACGACAACGCGCCGATCTGTAGAACGGCGCGTGGGCATCGGCGCAGGAGGTTCATAGGCTCATGTGCCGCAGGAGTTTTTCACCGCGCCAGTGATGGATCACCACCGCTGCCACATGCCCGACCACCAGCAGCGCCAGCACGACGCAGGCGTACTTGTGCACCCTATTGAAGAAGGCAGTGAGCAGCGGTTCCTGCAGCGGCTGGGGCAGTGACAGCAGGCCGAAGACATTGATCGGGCGTTCCATCATCAATACGCCAGTGGCCAGCACCAGGCCGGTCGTGAGGTAGAGCGCCAGGTGTCCGCCCTTGGCCAGCAGGCGGGCGAGCCGATGGGGGGAGGCCGGTTCCTGGCGGTCCAGGGCACACACAACTCGCAGGCCAAGCAGCGGAATCAGCAGGAAGGTCAACGACACGTTGATGAAGTTGATCCCGTCGGCGATCACGGTGGGCAGGTTGAGCAGGGCGTTGCCGAAGCCACTGAGCGTCGCCCAGATGATGATGGTGGCGAAGGTCCAGTGCAGCAGCACATGAAGCCTGGAGTAATTGCGAGTAGACATAGGGGGCATGACTGGCAAAAGGAAGCGTGGCGCCAAGCGCCACGCTCGGGTTAACGAAGGTGTGGCTTAGTTCTTGTCCCACGCCTGCTGCCAGGCGAAACCTACGCCTGGTTCATAGGCGTTGTTACTGCTGGTCCAGATGGTGCACCAGCCGGCAACA
>NZ_VYKE01000080.1:0-26437 GCF_032424515.1 Pseudomonas sp. JV245A | reverse complement strand
GCCAGGGCCTGGCGCTGTACTCCATCCGCCACGGCAAAGTGCTGATGCAACGGCAGATGGCCCAGGTGCAATGGCAAGACGCATGACCTGCAAAAAACCGTAGGCGCCAGCTTGCCGGCGAAGGCGCCCGTCAGATCGCTTTCGCCGGCAAGCCGGCTCCTGCAAGAAGCTACAAGCGCACGGCCTGACCAAACAGGCAGACCCGGCGCAGCTCGCCATCCTGTTCCTCCAGGCGCAACGGCGCGGTGCCGCCGGGCATCACCACCTGCACCTCGCCAGCCTTGACCCAGCCCACCCGCCACGCCGCGCTAGCCACGGCGCTGGCGCTGGTGCCCGACGACGCGGTCGGCCCTTCGCCGCGTTCGAACACCCGGGCGACGATGCGCTGCGCCGACTCGCGCATCGCCCATTGCAGGTTGACCCCTGCCGGGCAGGGTTCGCCGCTGCCCAGGGGCAAGGCAAAAGCAGTGGCCGTCAGCCCTTCGGCCAGTGGCGCTTCGAGCATCTGCGGGTTGCCGGGCAAGGCCTCGGCATCCTCCAGCAGGGTCACGCAGTGGGGGTTGCCGATGCGCACGAACTGGCTGTGCTCCCACCGCGGATCGAGTGCCTGCAACGGTGCCACCCGGCTCAGCTCGCGACCGTTCAGGGTCACCGTCTCGACGCCAATGGCGGCCACCGCCTCGGGCCCGAAGGACGGCTGGCCGAGGTCCAGCCAGAACCCTGGCACCCCCGCCACCCGGGCCGGCTCCACCACGGTGGCCACCGGCGAGGTACCGGTGGGCTGGTCATGGTGCACCTGCAACAGGGTTGGCCCCTGCTCGGCCAGCAACCCCTGCTCGGCCAGGGCCTGGGCAAAGATCGTCAAACCATTGCCACTGCGCTCGGCCAGGGTGCCGTCGGTGTTGACGATCAGCAGATCGAAGGGCGCCATGTCCTGGAACGGCCCCACCAGCAGACCGTCGCTACGGTGGGCCTTGGCCCCCGGCGGGCGGGTGCCCGGAGCCCAGTCACAGAGGGCGGCGATGGCCTGCTCGCTCCACAAGCGCCGGTCCCGCGCGGCCTGGACGGCGCTGCCGGGCAAGGCGACCCCCAGGCTGCGCAACCGCGCGGGTGTCACCACCCCATAGATGTTGCCCCGTGCATCGTAGAACGCCGCCATCACACCGCCTCCTGGAAAACCGAGCCGCTGACATTACGGAGAAACCGGCGGCTCGACCAGAGGACAACACCGGCTCAGGCCGGCAAGACGACCTGTGCGCGGTACCCCAGCCGACGCCACCTGCCACAGAAGCCCCTGGGTTCGTGGCTTTCTCGGGCAAGCCCCGCAGGCCCCCTGAACCTCAGCCGGCCGTGGGCACTTCCAGGCCGACCTTGACCCGGTTCATCGCCACCAGGGTCTTGAAGCGCTTGACGTTGGAGTTGTCGAAGAACAGTTCGCGGGTCAGCTGGGTGTACTGGGCCATGTTGCGCACGCAGAAAATCAGCACGAAATCGCACTCGCCGGCCACGTAGTAGCACTGCTGGACCTGGGGGCAGGCCTGGAAGTTGCGCTTGAGGGCGTCGATCTGGTCGATGCGCTCACTCTCCACTTCCACCTCGACGATGATGCTCAGTTCGTGCCCCAGGGCATCCGGCGCGACGATGGCGCTGTAGCGCTCGATCACCCCCTCGTCGCAGAGGCGCTTGAGCCGCCGGTTGACCGCCGCGGTGGACAGGTTGACCCGCAGCCCCAGCTCGCTTTGCGCGGTGCTGGCGTCACGTTGCAGCTCGGCGAGCAGCTTCAGGTCGTAGGCGTCGAGGCTGGCATTCATGGGCAGGAAAACTCCGGGAAGGAACGGCACGCACTGCAACGTTTTTGTGCAAAGCCGCCGATTATGCGAAACAAACCGCCGGCCTGCGCAAATTTATTTCACCCGCAACCCTGTGCAGAAGCACTGCGCTGCGGATTTCTGCAACCTTCGAGGGCCAGATTTGTCACAATCCCCACCCGGCCGCCATCACGCCATGGGGGCATCAGGCGGCCGGCAGCGAGTTCGATCGCCAAGGATTTTTATGACTGCCAGCAACACCCACTTCCAGGCCACCCCCGGCCGCCTCGAACAGATGTCCACGCGCATCGCCTTTTTCATCGCCGGCTTCGGCATTGCCGCCTGGGCCCCGCTGGTGCCCTACGCCAAGGCCCGGGCCGGGCTCGACGAAGGCACCCTGGGCCTGTTGCTGCTGTGCCTGGGGGTGGGTTCGATCCTTGCGATGCCGATTGCCGGCGCCCTGGCCGGGCGCTTCGGCTGCCGCAAAGTGATGGCCGGCGGCACCCTGCTGATCTGCCTGGCCCTGCCCTTGCTGGCCACCCTGACCTCGATTCCGCTGCTGATGGCCGCGCTGTTCATGTTCGGCGCCGGGCTGGGCGGCGTGGATTCCACGGTCAACCTGCAAGCGGTGATTGTCGAGCGGGCCAGCGGCAAGACCATGATGTCGGGCTTTCACGGGCTGTTCAGCCTGGGCGGGATCGTCGGCGCCGCGGGGGTCAGCGCCCTGCTCGGCCTGGGCCTGTCGCCACTGGGCGCGACCCTGGTGGTGATCGCCCTGATGCTGCTGGCGCTGCTCAAGGCCGCGCCGCACATGCTGCCCTATGGCAGCCAGAGCTCGGGCCCGGCCTTTGCCGTGCCCCATGGTGTGGTGCTGTTCATCGGCTGCCTGTGCTTCGTGGTGTTCCTCGCCGAAGGCGCGGTGCTGGACTGGAGCGCGGTCTTCCTCACCGCCGAGCGCGACCTGGATGCCGCCTACGCCGGCCTGGGCTACGCCGCCTTCGCCCTGACCATGACCCTGGGCCGCCTGACGGGCGATGCCATCGTCCATCGCCTGGGCGCGCGCCGGGTGATCATCATCGGCGGCACCACCGCCGCCGCTGGCCTGTTGCTGGCGACCCTGGCCCCGGCCTGGGAGGCGGCGCTGGTGGGTTATGCCCTGGTGGGCGCGGGTTGCTCGAACATAGTGCCGGTGCTCTACACCGCCGTGGGCAAGCAGAACGTCATGCCCGAAAGCATCGCCGTGCCGGCCATCACCACCCTGGGTTACGCCGGCATCCTGGCCGGGCCGGCGGTGATCGGCTTCATTGCCCATGGCAGCAGCCTGAGCGCGGCCTTCGGCCTGATCGCCGTCCTGCTGCTGGCGGTGGCCGCCAGCGGCAAGGTACTCAAGGTCTGAGCCACTGAAGCAGCCATGGGCCGAACTCTGCGTTGCGTCAGAGATTCGCCGGCAAGCCGGCTCCTACAGGCGCCATCGTCATGTAGGAGCTGGCTTGCCAGCGAAGGGGGTCAGAAGCCGACGCTGGCCTGGACAAAGAAGGTCCGGGGCACGCCCACGTAGATCCCCGAGTTGTTGTCGCTGGAACGGGTGAAGTACTGGCGGTCGAAGACGTTCTTCACGCCGGCCCCCAGCTTCAGGTTCGATAACTGCGGCCCGAAGTCATAGCCACCACGGATGTTCCACAGCACATAGCCCGGCATGTCGCCGTACCGGCCATCGGCGCTGCCATCGGTGATGTAGTTGCCGTTGAAGCTGCCGTTGGCGTTCACCCCGGTGCCCGGCGAGTGCTGCTTGGACTGGGCGAAGGCGTCGATGTTGTAGGTCCAGCGGTCAATGTCGTAGCGCAGGCCGACAGTGGCCACCTGGCGCGAGTAGAACGGCAGGTCGCGGCCCTTGAAGCCGGGGATCTCGCCTTCATAGCTGGCTCGGGTGTAGGTGAAGCCGGCGTTGGCGGTCAGGCCGTCAAGGCGCGGGTCAAGGGCTGCCAGGTCGTAATGCATCGAGGCTTCCAGGCCCTGGTGCTTGGTGGCCCCCAGGTTGGTCCAGCCCACGTCGTTGCTGATGTATTGCAGCTCGTCGTCGAAGTCGATGTAGAACAGCGTCACTTCACCGCCCCACACATCATCGTTGTAGCGGGTGCCGATCTCGTAGGTCTTGGCCTTCTCCGGGCTCAGGCCGTTGGCCGTCTGGTCGCCTTTGCCGCCCTGGCCCAGCTGGAAGTACTGCAGGCTGCCAAAGGAAGTCTCGTAGTTGGCGAACAGCTTCCAGGCATCGGACAGGTGATACATCACGCTCAGGGCCGGCAGCGGTTCGTTGCTGTCGATGCTGCGGCGCTTCTCCTGCACTCGCACGCCGTTGGTGCCCGGGACCGGCCGGTCGTGCCAGTTGGTGCTGATGTCCTCGAAGCGGATGCCCGGGGTGATGGTCCAGTTGCCGACATCGATCTTGTCGTCGATGTAGTAGGCATTGGCCTCGGTGCCGCCGGTACGGTCCTGGTAGACATGGCCGTCGGAATCCGCGGTGAGCACCGGCTGGTTGTTCACCAGGGCCACGCGGCTGGCCTGTTCATGCATGCCTTCCTTGAGGTAGCGATAACCCACGCTGACTTCCTGGGTGGTGGGCCCCAGGTCGAACACATGGGACACCCGTGGCTCGATGCCGAAGGTGTAGTAGGTGCGCGGGTAGGAAACCAGGGTCTTCTGGTCGCTGGCGGCAATGTTGCTGCCGCGGAAGCTGTCGGAGTAGTAGGTCAGCACTTCGAACTGGGTGCGGTCGTCGACCTGGCGCTGGTACTTGAAGGACACATCCTTGCGCCGGCCGCTGAAGTTGTCCCAGTCGCGATCGGAGTCGTAGGGCTTGGCGTCGTACTGCTTCTGGGTCAGGCCGCCGGGCATGTCGGCGGTGGCGTCGTAGTAATGCAGGTTGAACCAGAACTCGTCCTGCTCGGTGGGTGCCCAGTGGGTCTTGAGGATCACGTCGTCGATGTCGTTGCCGTTGTTGCCCTCGCGGTAGCCATTGCCGTTGACCCCGGAATACAGCAGCGCCACCCCCAGGCCGTTGTCCGCAGTGCCGCCGAGGAAAGCCGTGTCGATGTGCTTCCAGCCGCCCTGCCGGGAGGTTTCCAGGGTGGTGCCGATTTCCCCGGTGGCCTTTTCCGGAATCGCCCGGGTCACGAAGTTGATCACCCCGCCGACGTTCTGCGGCCCGTAGCGTACGGAACCGGCGCCGCGCACCACATCGATGCTGTCCAGGTTGCCGGAGGAAATCGGCGCCATGGACAACTGCGGCTGGCCATAGGGTGCAAAGGCCGCCGGCACGCCGTCGATCAGCACCGTGGAGCGCGGCGACAGGCGCGAGGTCAGGCCGCGCACGCCGACGTTCAGGGAAATATCGCTGCCACCGGTGCCGTTGGCATCCTGGACCTGCACCCCGGGCACCCGGCGCAGCACGTCGCCGACGTTCATCGCGCCCTGCTCCACCATGGCCTCACGGCGGATCACCGTACGTGCACCGGGGTGGTTCTGGACCTTTTGCACATCGGCATCGCCCAGCCAGTCGCCCACCACGCTGATGCTGCTGGTGCCCAGTTCCAGGGCACCGCCCGTGGCTGCCGGAGCCGGGCTCAGGGTCACCGAACCGCCGTCGATCCGGTATTGCAGGCCACTGCCCTGGAGCAACTGGCCCAGGGCCTGTTCCGGGGACAGGTTGCCGTCCACCGCCGGGGCCTGCTTGCCAGCCACCAGCTCGGGGCTGAAGAACACCTGCAACGAGGTCTGCAGGCCCAACTGGCTCAGGGCCTGGCCCAGCGGCTGGGCCTGGATGTGAATGGCGGCGGCTTGCCCGGCCTGGGCCTGGGGCAAGGCCGCACTGACCGCCAGGGCCAGGGCCAGGGGCAGCCAGCGGCGCGCGGGCAACGGGGATACGGCGGGAGAAACAGCTATTTTTTTCACGTCGGCGGCAGTCCTGTCGATCACACAAAGGTGCGTCTGTTAATGCAAACCAGTTGCAGTTGGACAAGAAGACGATGAACTGAAAAAAAACCTGAATCTAACGTGAAAAAATTTCCTGGCTACCGTCGGCAAGGGTCCGCACCTCCACCGGCAGGATGCTCGGCAGGGCCTTGAGCAGGGCCTGGGTGTCGTCGGACTTGAACACGCTGGTCAGGCGCAGCTCACCCACTGCGGCGCTGGCCACCTGCAGGGGCTGTTCGCGATAACGCGAGACTTCGGCCACCACCTCGGCCAGGGAGGCGTTGTTGAATACCAGCTTGCCGCTGCGCCAGGCCGTGAGCGCCTCGGGGTTCACCGCGTAGGCCTGAGCCACCTTGCCGTGCTCATCGACATGGGTGCCCTGGCCCGGGGTCAGGGCAATGAAATCATCCGCCGCGGCGTCGCGCCCCTGCACCTTGACCCGGCCCTGCTCCACCGCCACCCGGGTCTGGCGCTCATCGCGGCGCACATCGAAGCGGGTGCCGGTGACCGTGACCTTGCCCGCTCCCGCCGCCACCACGAAGGGCCGATCCGTGTCGTGCTCGACGTTGAACAGGGCTTCGCCTTCCACCAGCTCGATCAGCCGCTGGTTCCGGGCATAACGCACCTGCAGGTGGCTGCGGCTGTTCAGGTCGATCTGCGAGCCATCGGGCAAGGCCACATGGCGGCGCTCGCCCAGGGCGGTCACGAATTGCGCACTGTAGGAAACCGGCTGGTTGAGGCCACTGAACAGCCCCAGACCCACGGCCAGCGTCGCCACCCCGGCAGCCAGGGCAAAGCGCAGCAGCGGGCGCCGCCGGGCCTTGGCCGGCGGGGTGGCGCACAGCGCTTGCAGGCGCGCCCTGGGCACCAGGTCGGTGGCCGCCCACAGGGCTTCGAGCAACTGGAACTCGTGCCGGTGCTGCGGATCCTCGGCCAGCCACTGCTGGAACTGCAGTTGCTGCTCCGGGCTCACCTCGGGCTCCTGCAGCCGCGTGAACCAGGCCGCCGCCTCGTCACGAATCCTGGCCTGCGCGCTGGCGCAATCGCGGCTGTCCATCATGCAAATTCCTGTTTGGCAGAGGGTGAGAAATCGCCACGACTGATCATGGGGCCGACCCGTCCAGACGGTCGCGCAGATGCCGCAGGGTGCGGATCATATACTTTTCCACCATGTTCTTTGACAGCCCCAGGCGCTCGGCGATCTCGGCCTGGGTCAGGCCCTCGATCTTCTGCCAGACAAACACCTTGCGACAGTTGACCGGTAACTCGCCAAGCGCCCGTTCGATGGAATCGGCCAACTGGATCGCGTGCATGAAATGCTCCGGGTCGCCGCTGGGCGACACGCTGAGGTGGACCCCCTGTTCTTCCAGGGCACCGCGCCGGTCTTCTCGGCGAAAGGCATCCACGGCGATATTGCGCGCGGTCTGATGCAGGTAGGCGCGCGGCTGCTGCACCGTGGCGGCATCGGATTCCAGCACCCGGACAAAGGTGTCGTGGGCCAGGTCCTCGGCCTGCTGGCGATTGCGCAAGCGCCGGGTCCAGGTGCCGATCAACTCTTCGTAGTGCTCGAAAAAGCCTGGTCTGCGGGGCGGCTTGGCTGTCATCGCGGGGCGCTGGGGAAGGGGGGCGTGAATAGTAATGCTTCGCATTAATGCAGGCAATGGATTCACCGCCCACCTCGCGCCCGGCGGTCGGCCCTAGCGGCTGTACCAGCGCGGCGACTCGACAAACAGGTGAGTCTGCCCCGCCACCAGCCAGTCCCCCAGGCACTGTTGCAGGTGGGCCAGGCAATGCACGGCCAGGTAGATTTCGTGGTACGGAATGACCATCAGGCGCAGGCTCAGGCCCATGGGCCCGCCTTGTACAATCGGTTCATCTCGGCGCCCTTTTTTTTATTTATAACGAACAATTAACCGATATAATGAACGGCGAAATTTATCTGCGTCAAGAGAATCAAGGATGATTTAATAGAGATATGAACGATAAAATGAACGACCCAACCTCCCTGTCGCCCATCGGCCTGCTGGCCATGGCCATCAAGCGCGAGCGCCTGAATGCTGGTTTCTCCGTTTCGGAACTGGCCAAGCGGGCCGCGGTGGCCAAGTCCACCCTGTCCCAGCTGGAAGCCGGGCTGGGTAACCCGAGCATCGAGACCCTGTGGGCCCTGGCCCAGGCCATGGGCTTGCAGGTGACGCGGTTTTTCCAGCAACCGGCGCATCAGCTGAAAGTCATCCGTGCCCACGAAGGCACCACCGCCCATGCCGAGGATGCCCACTACGCGGCGACCCTGCTCGATGACTGCCCGCCGGGGGCGCAGCGCGACCTGTATCGCCTGAAGGCGCAACCCGGCCAGGCGCGCCAGTCCAAGGCCCACCTGCCGGGCACCGTGGAACACCTGGTGATCTGCAGCGGGCGGGCCCTGGCCGGGCCTGCGGACAGCCCGGTGAGCCTGGAGGCCGGCGACTACATCCGCTACAGCGCCGACCTGCCCCACGTGTTCGAAGCCCTGGAGGCCGACACCACGGCGATCCTGATCATCGAACATCGCTAGAGCCCGGGCATTTATCTGCAGGGCCAAGTCTGGAATCATGGCCCCCCGCCTCAACAGGAGTGAGCATCAATGCCGTATTTCTCCCGCCGCGCGCCCCTACTCGGCCTGCTGCTGGCCAGCCTTGCTGCCCAGGCCGCCCCCAAGCAGGACCAGGACCTTCACATCTACTACAGCATGGTCCCCGGCCAGTTCATGCTGATCGGCAAGGAGCCCGATGGCGGGCCGACCTACTCGGGCACCGCGGTGATCCGCTACGAGAACCAGGCCCTGACCCTGGTCAAGACCATCGACGGCAAGACCACCACCGCCACCGGCAAAGTGGAACGGGCCACCATGGCCGAGGCCGATGTGCTGCGTTTCAGCTGGCCGGGGCACAACGCCACCTGCCTGGTGCGCGGCGACCTGGACAACTACTCACGCTTGAGCTGCTACTGGACCCGGGACGGGGTGGACCACAAGGAACCGGGGCTGGAGGCCTATTTCCCCACCGAAACCTGGCCCGGCCATCAGGACTGAAACCCGCCCTTCTGTGCTCCCACACTTTAGCGAGCCACGCCATGATCCAGATCGTCGAATACAGCAACCCCCACCATCGCCAGCCCGTGATCGACCTGTGGAACCGCAGCTTCGGCTACGACACGGCCCACAACACCCCGAGCCTGGCCATCGACCGCAAGCTCGCGGTGGATGACGCTCTGTTCTTCGTCGCCCTGGACCAAGGACAGGTCATAGGCACCCTGATGGCCGGCTATGACGGCCACCGCGGCTGGCTCTACGCCCTGGCGGTGGACCCGCAACAGCGCCGGCTCGGCACTGGCCGGGCCCTGGTGCGTCATGGCGAACAAGCCCTGCAGGGCCGCGGCTGCCTGAAGATCAACCTGCAGATCCTCAGCAGCAACGCCGCCGTGCAAAGCTTCTACCAGGCCCTGGGCTATCAGGTCGAACCGCGGATCAGCATGGGCAAGGTGATCAGCGCCAACCTCCCCGAACACCTGCGTGGCTAGGGGCCGCCGCCCCGCCCTCACCAGTTGTGCCGGTTGCTGCGCGGTGGCGCCAGCAGTTGCTGGGCCAGGCTGGCGGCCGCCAGCGGCGAGGCACTGTGCAACAGCGGATAACCCCAGAACTTTTCATAGGTATCGGCAAAGGCCTCGACCCCGGCCTGGGCCTCGGGCTCCGGGGCGATGACGATCATGGCCTTGATCCAGCGACGGATCGCCGCCTTGTTGCGTTTCATCCATAACGCCCCCTGCTTGAGCAATGCCTTGCTCTGCTCGGTGTTGCGCTGCGCAGGATCGGGCATGGCATCGCTCATCAGGACGAAGGCCTGACCGCGCTGCATCAACGCCTCCAACTGCTGGAACGGCTCGACTCCCGGCTGCCCGGCGCCTTTGGCGGGGCGCATCCAGACCAGGGGAAAATGCTGATGATCGAAGTACATGGGAACACCTCAAGAAAGCTGACAAACAAGAATGGTTATCATCTTCCCGTATGAACCTGTCCGCATCAGTCGAGATTGACAAATTATTGATCAATCCGGCCAAACGACCGCAGTGATGGAGGTGGCCGTGGCGGTCTTGCAGGCGCTGGTGTGCGTCAAGCAAGGCCCTGCGAGCCTTTGCGCAGCCTCGCGGGCTCGGCGGCTACAGGGGTAGGTCGTGTTCCAGGGCCTGGCGGCGTTCGGCAAAGAAGCGCCCCGGCGGCTGGCCGACGGCTTTCTTGAACATGCGGATAAAGGCGCTGGCGCTGTCATAGCCCAGGGTCAGCGCGACCCGTTCCACCGAGTCGCCCCGGCCCAATTGCTTGAGCCCCAGAAGAATGTGCAACTGGCGCTGCCAGCGGCCGAAGCTCAGGCCGGTCTCGGCCACAATCAGACGGCTCAGGCTGCGTTCGCTGAGGCCGATCTGCTCGGCCCATTGCCCAAGGCTCAGGCGGCGTTCCGGCTGTTCAAGGATCTGCCCGGCCAGGCGCCGCAACTGTTCATGCCGGGGCATGGGCAGGTGGATCTGCTCCCGGGGCGCCGCCGCCAGCTCGTCCAGGGCCACGGCCATCAGCCGCCCCTCGGCACCCTGCTGGTCATAGAGATAGGGCAATTGCGCGCAGCGTTGCAGCAGCTCCTGCAATAGGGGCGACACTGCCAGGGTGCAGCAGGCCTGCGGCAGTGAGCGGGCATGCTCGGGTTCGACGAACAGGCAATAGCCCAGGGCGTTCTCCAACCCCTGGACCCGATGGTCGGTGGCGCTGGGGATCCATACCGCGCATTGCGGCGGGGCCAGCCACAGGCCCTCGGCGCTCTCGCAACTGAGCACGCCGGACAATGGGAACAGCAGCTGGGCCTTGCGATGGCTGTGCCACGGCCGCTCCCAGCGCTGTTCCTGAGTCGAGATGCGCAAGGCGCACACCGGGCGCGCAATCGCATCCGGATCCTGGGGCTGATCCTGTTCGTTCAAGACGGGCATCCACCTTCCTCCACGGCATCGAGGCATGCCCGCCATCCGTCTGACGGCCAGGCAAGCCCTGCAAGGTCGAGGATTGTGCCGGGCCCCTGGGGGTTAGCCAAGAACCGCGGGGCACACCGCTCTTCATCCCAGCACCCTAGCGGTAGTAGCCATAGCGATAGCAGCAGCCGTGGTAGTGCCCGGGGTAAACCACGCAACCGCCCAGGGAGAGCATGGTGGCCATGACAATCAGCAGTGCAATGCGACGGGACATGGTGAATTCCTCATGGGTTCAGTGATACGACCGGCAAGCGCCGCTGGCGACCATCGCCAGCCGTGGCTGCACGGTTACTGATTCAACGGCGCAGCGCGCAGAGATCCGTCGCCGCCCCTGCACAAATATTTCCAGCCGCCGCTGCCCGCGCCCTGCCCCCGCCAACTGAACCCGGGTTGAACCGGGCGCGGATAAAAATTTCATTTGCCCGCGACGGATTCCCAGCCCATCTATCGTTGAACCCATCAGCTGCGTTCATCAGCGAACGCAGGCCTGAAGGAGTCATCATGAAGCTTGTCCGTTCCCTGCTGCGTCTGCGCACATTGCTGCTGATCCCCCTGGCACTTGGTGCGCTGGCAAGCACGCCCTCCTATGCCGAAACCATCATCATCCAGCAGGCACCACCGCCCATGCGCTATGAGCCGATGCCGGTGGCCCACCCCGGCTACGCCTGGGACCGCGGCAACTGGCGCTGGCGCGGGCACGGCTACGTCTGGGTGCCCGGCCACTGGCAACCGGTGATGCAGCGCGGGCGCTGGATGCCCGGCCATTGGCAGGCCCATGGGCCGCGCTGGTACTGGGTCGAAGGCCGCTGGGTGCGCTGATGCCGTGATGCCCTGGACTACCCCGTTAGCGCACCGAGACTTGCCCACTTGAACGAAACCGACCCGGATCTGGAGTTGCTCAAACGCATCGGCAACAACGACGCGCAGGCCGTGAAGGAAATGGTCACGCGCAAGCTGCCGCGCCTGCTGGCCCTGGCCAGCCGGCTGCTGGGGGATGCCGACGAGGCCCGGGACATCGCCCAGGAGAGCTTTCTGCGGATCTGGAAACAGGCCGCCAGCTGGCGCAGCGAACAGGCACGGTTCGACACCTGGTTGCACCGGGTGGCGCTGAACCTGTGCTACGACCGCCTGCGCCGGCGCAAGGAACATGTGCCGGTCGATAGCGAGCACGCCTGCGAGGCACTGGACACCCGCCCGGCGCCCGATGAACAACTGGAGGCCAGCGCGCAGAGCCGGCGCATGGCCCAGGCCCTGGACCAGCTGCCGGATCGCCAGCGCGAGGCGATCGTCCTGCAGTACTACCAGGAACTGTCCAACACCGAGGCCGCGGCGCTGATGCAGATCAGCGTCGAAGCCCTGGAAAGCCTGCTGTCGCGGGCCCGGCGCAACCTGCGCAGCCACCTCGCCGAGGCCCCCGGCGCGGACCTCTCAGGAAGGAGAAAACCATGACCCCCGAACGCTTCGTGCACCTGGCCGACGCCTATGGCGCCGACCTGCAACGCTGGCCCAGCGCTGAACGCGCCGCCGCCCAGGCCCTGCTCGACTGCGGTGATGCCCAGGCCGTGGCAGCCCTGCGCCAGGCGCACTGGCTCGACAGCCAGCTGGACCGCTACCAGGTGCCCGCACCGAGCCCGGCCCTGGCCCAGCGCATCATCGCCGCCGCGCAGCAGCCCGGCGCGCCGTTCTGGAGCCGCTACGCCGGCTGGCTGGCCTCCCTGGGCTGGGTCGGGGTCGGCCTTACCGGAGTCGCCGCCGGCATGCTTGCGGTGGCCCTGAGCCTGCCGCTGTCGACCTCCGCCGAGGCCCTGCCCAGCGTGTTCGACCAGAGCGATGCGGAATTCGTCCTGAGCATCAATGCCGAGGAGGCCGAACAGTGAGCCTGTCCATGCGTGCGCTGAAAACCTGCCTGGTGCTGTCGCTGCTGATCAACGTGTTCCTGATCGGCGGCGTGGCCGGCGGCCTCTATCAGTGGCTTGGCCACCCCAAGCCGGCCCAGGCCCTGGCGGTACCCCAGCACGGCCTGCGCCAGGCCATGGCGCAGATGCCGGAAGAGCGCCGGCGTCAGTTGCGCCAGTTGCTGCGCCAGACTCGCATCGATAGCCAACCGCTGATCATCGCCGGGCGCGAGGCGCGCCAGGCGGTGGTGCGTGAACTGGGGGCCGAACCACTGGACCGCAATGCCCTGGATGCCCAACTGGGCAAGTCCCGGGATGCCGACATCGCCCTGCGGGCCCGGGTCGACGAGGCCCTGGCCGACTTTGCCGGCAGCCTGTCGCTCAAGGAGCGCCAGCAACTGGTGGACGCCATGTACCTGCGGGGCCCGGGGAAAAACCGCGCAGCCAATAGAGATTGAAGGCCCGGCGACGGATTTCGCCCCGGGCCACGTTCAACCCTCAACCGCCCGCGATGGCCGCGGGCCCACAGCCCCCTCAGGAAACCGCCCATGCTTCGTACGATCCAAAGCATTCTCATTGCCACCTTGCTTGGCACCACCCTGGCAGGCTGCGTGGTGGCCCCGGCCCATCCTCGCCGGCCGCCACCGCCGCCGCCCATTGTCGAGGTGATTCCGATGGCGCCGGCGCCGAGCTATCACTGGGTTGCCGGGCATTACCGCTGGCACGCCGGCCAGTGGGTCTGGACACCGGGGCATTGGCGCTATTGATGGCTAGCCGGCCACCGCTTCCAGCAGCCAGGCCTTGAACGCGCCCATGGCCGGGGTTTCGGCCCGGGATTGCAGGCGGGTCAGCCAGTAGCTGCCGGTGACAATGCCGATGTCGAAGGGCTGCACCACCGCGCCACTGGCCAACTGGCGCTGGAACATCAAGGGCGGCGCCAGGGCCACGCCCAGGCCTTGCAGCGCCGCTTCGAGCATGCCCAGGGACGAGTCGAAGACCACGCTCTGGGGCAACAGGCTGTTGGCCCCCAGCCCCGCCGCCTGGAACCACTGCGGCCATTCGTCGGTGCGGTAGGAGCGCAGCAAGGTCTGCCCCAGCAGGTCCGCCGGGCTGTGCAACTGGCGGGCAAGTTCCGGCACGCACAAGACCGACAGTGGCGCCTGCAACAACGCCAGCGCCTCGATGCCGTGCCAGGCCCCGGTGCCAAAGCGGATGGCATAGTCCAGGCCCTCCGCCGCCACGTCCACCCGGTTATTGTTGGTGCTCAGGCGCAGGTCGACATAGGGATGGCGTGCCTGGAAGTCCTCCAGCCGCGGCAGCAGCCAGCCCACGGCGAAGGTGCCCACCGCGCCCACCGTCAGCACTTCACGATAGTGCCCACCCTCGAATCGTCCCAGGGTCTGGGCGATGCGGTCGAAGCATTCGCGCAGCACCGGCAGCAGGGTCTCGCCTTCGCTGGTGAGCATCAGGCCCCTGGGCAGGCGCTTGAACAGGGTGACGTTGAGCTGGGCCTCCAGGCTCTTGACCTGGTGGCTGACCGCCGCCTGGGTCACGCACAGCTCGATGGCCGCACGGGTGAAACTCAAGTGCCGCGCCGAAGCTTCGAAAGCCCGCAGCGCATTCAGGGGCAGATGGGGACGGAGCATGGGCATTCCCTAGTTTTTCTAATGGCTCGTGCGAAATATGGTCGTTTGTCGATGCGCCGTAAACTGCCTACATTGGCCTCGCTCGCGCAGCACCGGCCACGCCCTACTGAGCCAGGAAGGCTTCGCGGGCAGGCCGCCCGGAGCGTTCCCACGAAGAACGCCGAGGCCGCAAAGCCGCTGGGACAAACGCGGCGTACATAACCAGAACCCAGGGAAACCAACCAATCATGCGGCACACAACCTTGACCGGACTAAGCGTCATCAGCGCCTGCGCACTGCTACTGGGCGCCTCCAGCGCCTTCGCCGAGACCACCGCGGACAGCGCGCTGAAAACCACCGTGGACGCCACCATCCGCCCGCTGATGCACCAGCAGGGCATTCCCGGCATGGCGGTGGCGATCATCGCCAACGGCAAGCGACATTACTTTAACTACGGAGTTGCCTCCAAGGACAATCAACAGCCGGTGGACAACGACACCCTGTTCGAGGTGGGTTCGGTGAGCAAGACCTACACCGCCACCCTCGCCGGCTACGCCCAGGCCAGCGGCAAGCTGGCCCTTGAGGACCACGCCAGCCAGTACCTGCCGGCCCTGCGCGGCAGTGCCTTCGACGGCATCAGCCTGCTGCAGCTGGGCACCTACACCGCCGGTGGCCTGCCCTTGCAGTTCCCCGACGAGGTGCAGGGTGAAGACAAGACCCTGGACTACTACAACACCTGGAAACCCACCTTCAGCCCCGGCACCCAGCGCCAGTATTCCAACCCCAGCATCGGCCTGCTCGGCTACCTGGCCGCCCGCAGCCTGGGCCAGCCCTTCGACCGGCTGATGGAGCAGACGCTGTTTCCCAAATTCGGCCTCAAGCACAGCTACATCCATCTGCCCAAGGACCAGCTGGGGCACTACGCCCAGGGCTACGACAAGCAGAACCGGCCGATCCGCCTCAGCCCCGGGCCGCTGGACGCCGAAGCCTACGGGGTCAAGACCAGCGCCCCGGACCTGCTGCAATTCATTGCCGGCAACCTGCAACCGGGCCAGTTCGACCGCCCCCTGCAACAAGCCATGGTGGCGACCCAGAGCGGCTACTACCAGGTTGGCGACATGACCCAGGGCCTGGGCTGGGAGCGCTACGCCTACCCAGTGCCCCTGGCGCGCCTGCTGGCGGGCAACTCATCGGCCATGGCCCTTGAGCCGCACCCGGCGCAATGGCTGACCCCGGCCGCAGCCCCCAAGGCCGACGCGCTGTACAACAAGACCGGTTCCACCAGCGGTTTCGGCGCCTATGTAGTGTTCGTGCCGAGCCAGCAGATCGGCATTGTCCTGCTGGCCAACAAGAACTACCCCAACGAGGAACGGATCAAGGCCGCCCACGCCATCCTCACGGCCCTGGAGACCGGGAAGTAATCAACCCGGCAGCCCCTCCGGTGCCTGCGCCTGCCCGCAACGTCACCTGACCTTCGGTCACGTGGCGTTTTTCCTGTTGCCTCGTCCAGAGTGGCGCCTAGACTCAAACCAGCCCCCTCGACCGCGCACTCGGGCCAGGCCAGCCACTGGCCCGGCGCTTGCGGCGCCGGGCCTGATTCAAGGTTCGCGCTGAACCTTCTGCCAGGCTTTCCGGTCGATAACTGCAACCTGGCCAGGCTTGCCGGCGCTGCTGCGCCGGACATCGCCCGGGCACCACAGCCGCTGGAGAAACGTCCGTGATATCGACCCTGCAGATCGCCAGAATCAAAGCCTGGGGCGCCCATGGCTTCACCGCCACCGGGGTGGTCAGTGCCTTGCTCGCCACCCTGGCACTGTTCGACAACCAGCCCAAGGCCTGCCTGCTATGGCTGGGGGTGGCGCTGCTGGTGGATGGCGTCGACGGCTCCCTGGCGCGCAAGGTCAAGACCAGCTCGGTGCTGCCCAACATCGACGGCTCGGTGCTGGACCTGGTGATCGACTACCTGACCTATGTGTTCATCCCGGCGCTGTTCATCTACCGCTACATTCCCCTGCCGGAATACAGCGCGCTGCTGGCCACCTCGCTGATCCTGCTGTCGTCGCTGCTGTGTTTCTGCAACGTCAACATGAAGAGCCACGACAACTACTTCCAGGGCTTTCCCGCGGCCTGGAACGTGGTCGCCCTGTGCTTCTATCTGATCGAGCCCGGCCCCTGGCTGAGCCTGCTGAGCATCTTCGCCCTGGCCCTGCTGACCGCCACCCGGGTGCAGTTCCTGCATCCGTTCCGGGTACGCAAGTGGATGGGGCTGAACATCATCGTGACCTTCGTCTGGCTGCTCAGCGGCGCATTGCTGATCCTCAGGCACCCGCTGCACAGCCCGCCGATCATGGGCTTGTGGCTGGCAGCCTCGGCCTACTTTCTCGGCGTGTGCCTGTGGCGTTCGGCCCAGGAATGGTTCAGCAAGGCCAGCTGAACCCGGGCCGCGCGAACCATTGCCGGGGCCCGGCAAGCATGCAAGACTCCTGCGCCCAAGCCTCTGCAGCAGAGGCTTGGCGACTATTTGCCCGCCGCCCGCCGCGGATGAGTACCAGGCCAGCCCCCCATGACCCACCTTCCCTTGATCGACCTCTACCCCATCAGCGACAGCCCTCCGGATGAGCGGGAACGGCTGTATCACGAGGCCGCGCTGAAGAACAACTGGCCAACCCGGCCCTTGCGCGTGCAACAGACCGTGCGTAACGCCAGGGACTTTGTGCTGCATACCCTGGGCCACTACGGCGGTTCGGGCGTGGTCAACGAATTCCGCCGCCAACTCCAAGTGCACCCCCAGCTCAGGCAAACCAAGGCGGCCATGCCCTACCTCAAGGATTCCGCACCGCTCAAGGAGTATCAAAGAGCATCTGGCAAGTTCACTGCGGACACCTTGAATACCGAGGTCAGGCACTTCGGACGGTTTATCGCCCCCGGCCAGGTGCTGTTCCACGGTGGTTCCTGCCGCCCGAGCGAAGTAGCAACCTTCGTCACCAACAAACCGCTCTCGACCTCTTTGTGCCCTCAAATTGCCGCCTGGCATGCGTACAACGACCTGCTCCCGGCCCCCAACCCAGCCCCGGCGATCTGGATCCTCAGCGCGCCCTACGGCAACCGCAAGGCCGTGGTCTATCGCAAAGGCGGCGCCGGCATGGAACATGAACAGGAAGTGCTGATCGAAGCAGGCTCCACCATCAGCCCCACGCGTTGCTTTAACGTGCGCACCGCCAGCGCCAATGTCCTGGTGATCGAAGCCAGCCTGAGTTGAAACGGGTGCCTACGGCACCTCGGGCTGGCCGATCGCCGCGCTCAGGGCCAGGGCCAGTTCCGCCACCGAGTAGGGCTTTTGCAGGAACACGAATTCCCGGGTCTGGCCCTGGGCCAGGGCCGGGCTGTAGCCGCTGGTGAGGATGACCGGCAACCGCGGGTAGTCGCAACGGATCCGGCTGGCCAGTTCGATACCGCTCATGCCCGGCATCACCACATCGGAAAACACCGCCTGGAATCGGGTCCGCTCCTCGCCCAGGCGGCGCAGGGCCTCCGCCGCGCTGGTGGCCCATTCGGTCTGGTAGCCCAGCTCGTTCAGGGACTGGGCCAGCAGCACGCCGACTTCGGGATTGTCCTCCACCACCAGCAGGGTCATGCCCTGGCCGTCGATCATGGGCACCACCGCCTGGGTTGGCGTCGGCAAGCCGGCCAGGGCCTCCGCGCGCGGCAGGTACAGGGTAAAGCACGTGCCCTGCCCCGGCTGGCTGTGCACCGCCAGGCCGCCGCCCGATTGCTGGGCGAAACCGAACACCTGGGACAAGCCCAGGCCGGTGCCCTTGCCCACCTCCTTGGTGGTGAAGAAGGGTTCGAAGATCCGTTCGATCTGCTGGGGGTCGATGCCGGCGCCGGTATCAGTCAGGGATACCGCGACAAAGTCCCCGGCCTGGGCACCCTGGCTGGCACTGGGGGGAATCTGCGCCACCCGCTCCACAGCCACCACCAGCAAGCCTTCGCCCTGCATGGCATCCCGGGCATTGACCGCCATATTGATCAGCGCCGTGTCGAACTGGCCGGCATCGGCGTGGATGTAGCAAGGCTGCTGCGGCAACTCGATACGCAGTTCGATGCAGGCGCCGATCAGTGGATTGATCATCTGCGCCAGCAACTGCACGCTGGCGCCGACGTCGAAGGTCTCCGGGCGCAGGTTCTGCTGGCGGGCATACGCCAGGAGCTGGCCGGTGAGCTTGCTGGCGCGGTCGACGGTGTCGGAAATCGCCTTGATGTACAGCTGCCGGCGCTCTTCACTGAGGTTGCGGCGCAACAGGTCGGTGGAAGAGCGGATCACCGTCAGCAGGTTGTTGAAGTCGTGGGCCACGCCACCGGTCAGTTGCCCCACCGCCTCCATCTTCTGCGCCTGGCGCAGGATGTCCTCGGTCTTGCGCAGCGCCTGGGCGGCCTCGCGCTCGGCCTGCATGTCACGGCCCACGGCGTGAATGTGGTGCGGGTCCGGCACGGCGCTCCAGGCCATCCAGCGATAGGAACCGTCGCGGTGGCGAAAGCGGTTCTCGAAGCGCGAAAAGCTCTCGCCCCGGGACAGATCGGCCGCCGCCCCCGCTGCGGCCAGGCTGTCCTGGGGGTGGATGAAATCGTAGAAACTGCTGCCTTCCAGTTCCTCGCGCTGCCAGCCCAGGAGCTGGGTCCAGGCCGGGTTGACGGCGACGATGCGGCCATTGAAGTCCGCCACCAGCATCAGGTCCGTGGACAGCTGCCAGATCCGGTCGCGCTCCTGGGTACGCTCCTGGACCCGCTGCTCCAGAGACTCATTGAGCCGCCGCAGTTCCTCCTGCGCCTCGCGGGTGGCGCTGATGTCCCGGGAAATGCAGAGGATCTTCTCCGGCTGGCCGGCCGCGTCGAGCATCGGCGTAACCTGCACATCCCACCATTTGGTGCGCCCCTGGAGGGTGTCGGCGGCGCCCTGGAACCGCGCCGAGCGGCCCTGGCGCGCGGCAGCAATGGCATCCCGGGCCTCCTGGTGGCCCTGGCCCTGCCAGAAGTCCGGCCAGGGACAGCCCCGCACCGCATTGAAATCACTGACCTCCATGACCCGCAGGCCACCTTCGCTCATGAACGACAGCTGGCCATCGAGGTCCAGCACCTTGATGCAGTCGTTGCTGGCGGCCAGCACCCGGGTATTGAGCTCGCGGGTTTCGCGCAGGTGCGCCTCGGTCTGCCGGGCGTGCCGGGCCAGCAGCACGCGATCGGTGGTCTCCACGGTGTGGCACAGCACTCCGAGCACCTGTTCGTCGTCCTCGTCATACACCGGGCTCATGGAGAACGACCACCAGGTCAGCTCTTCGCCAGGGTAGCGCTGCATGTTCACCGGCAGGTCTTCGTGGCGGCAGGAGTAACCGAGAAACGCCTGCTCCACCATCGGCTGGACATCCGGCCAGGCATCGGCCCAGAGGGTCTGGATGGTCTGCCCCAGGGCATTGGCCAGGCGCGGGCCGAGGACCGGGCGGTAGGCATCGTTGAAGAAGAACTGCATCTGCGGCCCCCACAGCAGGTACAGGCTCTCCGGGGACTCGAGCATCTGGCTCAAGGTACTGCGCAGCAGGCCGGGCCAGCCTTCACGAGGGCCCACCGCGGTCTGCGACCAGTCGAAGCGACGGATTGCAGCACCGATCTCGCCGCCGCGGGAGGTCTTGGGCGCTGCACCACGAGGTGGGGAAGTAGTCATGAACACATCACAGAAAAGGAAAAAGGCAACACTGCCATCCAATGGCCAGCGCAGGATAACTGACCCCGTGGATCCGCAGAAGTTGGCAAGCGGCAACGCTGATTCGACAACGGCGGCCAAAGTGCCCGGCGAATGCCTTTAAACCCGCGCCGGCCTGGGGCATTCTGCACCGGCATTGCCACCTGCCCGCCGAGAACCGCGCGATGAATACCACCACCTTGCTGCTCTACACCTCCAGCTGTTTTATCGGTGCCCTGATTCCCGGGCCGACCTCACTCCTGGCCATGGCCAACGGCACCTCGCGCAATCGCCAACTGGTGGCGGTAGGCATGGCCGGTGCGGCGCTTTCGGATGTGCTGATCATCGCTGCCGTGGGCCTCGGGCTGGGGGCCATGCTGATGGCCTCGCAGCAGTTGTTCATGGCCTTGAAATGGCTCGGGGTGTGCTACCTGGCCTGGCTCGGCATCCAGCTCTGGCGCAGTGCGCCCCAGGCCCTCGGAGCCCAGCAGGTGCAGGCCGGGTCACGGCGCGTCGAGGTGTTCCGGCGCAGCTTCTCGGTGGCCATGACCAACCCCAAGGTGCTGCTGTTCTTCACCGCGTTCCTGCCGCAGTTCGTCGACCCCGCCCAGCCGGTCTTCATCCAGTACGCCACTCTGGCGCTGGTCACTGCGGGGGTGGAGGTGCTGGTGATGGGGCTGTACGCCGCGGGTGGCGTGCAGGCGGCGAAGTTCCTGACCGCCAGCGGCATGCGCCGGCTCAATCAATGCTGCGGTGCGGCGATGCTGGCGCTGGCGGGGTTTCTAGCGCTGTATCGGCGCAGCTGAAACGCCGCGCCAGGTTTCAGAAGGCCAGCTTGTAACCAATGGAAAACAGCATGACCGCCAGGCACGGGCGCAGGATCTCGTCGGAAATGCGCCCGGTCATGTGGCTGCCGATCCAGATCCCGGGCAACGAGCCCATCAGCAGGAAACTCAGCAGGTGCCAGTCCATGTTGCCCATGCTGGCGTGGCCCAGGCCTGCCACCAGGGTCAGGGGCACGGCGTGGGCGATTTCAGTGCCCACCAGGCGCTTGGTGGCCAGGAACGGATAGAGGATGAACAGCGCCACGGTGCCCAAAGCACCGGCGCCGATGGAGGTCAAGGCGACCATGGTGCCCAGGATCACCCCGGTGACCACGGTCAGGCCATTGAGCCCGCCGGGGCTGGGCTGGTAGTCGCTGCCATGGCGCTGGGCGAAGGCCATGAGTTTCTTCTTGAAGACAATGGCCAGGGCCGTGAGCAGCAGGACGAACCCCAGCCCCTGCTTGATCACCGCGTTCAGGGCCTGGGGGTCGGTGTCGAGATTCTTCAGGAACCACAGGGTCAGCGCCACCGCCGGCACGCTGCCCAGGGTCAGCCAGCCGGTGATGCGCCAGTCGATGTTGCGGTTCTTCTGGTGCACCAGCACCCCACCGGATTTGGTGATGGCCGCGTACAGCAGGTCGGTGCCCACGGCCGTGGCCGGGTTGATGCCGAACCAGAGCAGGATCGGGGTCATCAGCGAACCGCCCCCCACACCCGTCATGCCTACGATGAAACCCACTACCAGGCCCGCGACTACAAAACCGAAGTTACCCACATCCATCAATAAAGCCCTACAAATCACGCGGCCAGGTCAAAAACTGGCGGCAGCATAGCGGCTAAAGCTTATGTCCATTTATATGAATAAAATCTAACGTTATAACCAGGACCATTTTTTTCATGCACAAGGCGCATGGAAGCCCCTGCGCAATTGCAGCCGCCACATGCCCCGGCGCCCCTGGCACGCGGCTAAAAAAAACACTTGCCGAAAGACGCCGAACGCTCTGCGCTGCACATCAGGGCCGCGGCATCCGGTATTCTGCCGGTCGCTTGCCGGGGCACCCGGCCTGGCACTCCCCCTGGCTCGTGCCTCACACCCGATTCCAAGGAAGGCCCATGACCTCTGCCGACACCTCGTACCAGATCGAGCACCAACGCATCCGCTTCAGGCGCCAGAGCCTGCAACAGGAAGCCCCCGAAACCGGCGCACCCGGCCGGGGCAACTGGGGGCTGGCACTGTCCGGTGGCGGCATTCGCAGTGCAACCTTCGGCCTTGGGGTGCTGCAGGCCATGGCCCGGGCTCCGGCCCCCGTCGTGGCGCAACCACAGCCTGCGGGCGCACGCGAACACAGCCTGCTGTCGCGCATCGACTACCTGTCCACGGTCAGCGGCGGTGGCTATATCGGCAGTTTCTTCAGCAGCCTGTTCCTCCCCGGGCGCCTGCAGCCGCAGGCTCCCCAGGACCCGGTGGCCCATGCCGCCCACAACGCCTACCAGGCCCTGCGCTTCGAGCCGCCGGGGCGCATCAGCACCGGCGTCGACTACGCCACCCGGCCACCGGGCCAGGGCCCCGCGGCCTGGCTGCGGGAAAACGGCCGCTACCTGACCCCCACCGGCTCCGGAGACATGCTCTACGCCCTGGCCATGACCTGGCGCAACTGGCTGTCGCTGCAGGCCATGATCGGCCTGCCCATCGTGCTGCTGCTCAGCCTGCTGAGCCTGTTCCAGGTCCTGAGCCAGGCCAGCCTGCTGCTCTGGCCGCTGATGGCCGGTGTGCTGTTCGCCCTGCCCTGCGCCGTGGCGTACTGGCTGGTCATTCCCCAGGGCGACCTGGACCGGCCGCCGAGCATGGGCAACGCGGCGTACCGGATCATGCTCGGCATAGTCATCGGCCTGTGGCTCAGCGGCGCCCTGGCCTACTGGCTGGCCCAGTGGCAGGCAGTGGGCGCCCTGACCCTGGGCTGTGCCCTGGTGGGCAGCTGCGCCTTGCTGATCACCCGGCAACTGGTGCGGCGCCTGGCCGACAACCGCGACCCGGCCAAGGACAACGCCTGCGCCAACAGCGTGCGCAACTATCGGGTGCAGATCACCCGCGCCCTGGGCCGGGCGATGGCCGCGGTGGCGGTGCTGGGTTTTCTCGCCCTGCTGGTGACTGCGGCCCAGGCGCTGTACAGCTACCTGCACGACCTGAGGGCCCTGGGCAGCCTGCTGTTGCTGGTGGGCCTGGTGTGGCTGGTACGGCGCCTGGCCCTGCTCAAGGATGAAAAACGCCTGCCGGGCTGGATGCACAAGCTGCCGCTGGACGTGCTCGCGCTGATTGCCGGCGGCCTGCTGCTGAGCCTGCTGTGCCTGTGCTGGGGCTTGCTGGTGCAGTGGATCGCCCACGACGGCGGGGTGGTGTCCGGCGACCACGCGGTGGCCTGGCGGCTGGCGGCGCTGAGCCTGCTGGCGGCCGTGCTGACCCACATCAGCGGGCGCTTCATCGGCTTCCTCAATACCTCATCGCTGCAGGCCTTCTACTCGGCGCGGCTGATCCGCGCCTACCTGGGCGCCTCCAATGGCCGACGCTTCAACGGCCCGGCCGCACAGCGCCGCACCTACATGAGCGTGGCCGAGCCCATGTCCAGCGACGACTTGTCGCTGCAGCAGTACTACGCCAGCCCCAGTGCCGGCCCGGTGCACTTGATCAACGTCACCATGAACCTGACCGTCGACCCGGCCGAACAACTGGTGCAGCGCGACCGCAAGGGCAAGCCGCTGTGCATCGCGCCGAACTGGGCACCCGACAGCCCGGCCCCCAGCGCCGAATGCCCGGCAGAACGCTACATTCTCGATGGCACGGCCTATCGTCGCGACCTCGACCATGGCCCGGCCTCGGAGATCATGAGCCCGCTGACCCTGGGCCAGTGGATCGGCGTCTCCGGCGCCGCCTTCAGCACCGGCCTGGGTCGCGCCACCAGCCTCGGCATGTCGCTGGTGCTGGGGCTGGCCAACGTGCGCCTGGGCATCTGGTGGCCCAGCCACTTCCTCGACCCCGGGCAACAGCACTGGGTGCCCCGGGACCTCAAGCCCTGGACCCGCTACGGCACCCAGGCCTACCTGTTCTATGAACTGACCGCGCGCTTTCACGGCTACCGCCGCGACTACCAGTACCTGTCAGACGGCGGGCACTTCGAAAACACCGGTACCTACGAACTGCTGCGCAAGGAGCGCAAGGTGGAATTGATCGTCACCTGCGACGCCGGCTGCGACCCCGACTACCAGTTCGACGACCTGGCCAACCTGGTGCGCCTGGCGCGCATCGACCAGGCGCTGGAGATCCGCGAAGACCCGGGGGTTCTGAGCCATCCGCAGCTCAAGACGGTGTTTGCCAGCCTTGAGGAATTCCGCCAGCCACCGAGCGCCGAGAACCAGAAATGCGCCCTGCTGCTCAACGTCCATGCCCACTCCCCGGGCAATGACGATGACCTGTGCCAGACGCCCCACTGCCGGATCCTGGTGCTCAAGCCCCGGCTGATCGCCGGACTGACGCCGGACGTGCTGAACTACGCCCGGACCAATCCGGGCTTTCCCAACCAGAGCACCGTGGATCAGTTTTTCGACGAGGCGCAGTTCGAGAGTTACCGGCAACTGGGCCTGAGCATTGGCCAGGCAGTCTTCGGCACCCAGTGCCAGCCCAGCGAGATTGCCCAGGCGTTGTGGCGGTATCTGCAATAGCCCCGGCAGCGCCGGGGCCTGCCGGTCAAGGGGTCTTGTGCCGCTTCACCGCTTCCAGCCATTGCGCTTCAAGGCGTTCCTGGTGCGGGTCGATGCCATGCTCGGCCAGCAGCGCCAGATGCCGCTCCACCTCACCGTGCATCTGCCCGTGGGCGCTGGAGTTGGCGTCCAGCTGGTGCATCTGGATCAGCCCCAGGTGATAGAAGCGCAGCAGCTTGAGGGCTGCAGGATCACCCGCCGCAACCCCGGCGGTGACCTGGTGCATGACGTTGGTCACCCGCATCAGGCTGCGCTTGAGGCGCCAGCCATAGACCGCCGCCGCCATCCACGGCTTGCTCCAGAACACACTGCGCAACAACGCCGCGCTGATCAGCAGGCCGGTGAACACACCTGCCGCGTTCCACAGCAGGTTGTCCCCGCCGGGCTGGCCGAACAGCGCCACCGCCGCGCTGGAAAACAGCATGGCCAGGGCAATGAACACCAGCGCGATGATCAAGGTGCTGCGCCGGGTTTGCCGACGGTAAGTCTCAGGGTCCTGCGGGGTGATGACGAACATGGGCGCGACGGGCTCCAATGGCTGAACGTGAGTGGCTGGCGCGCATTATCACCGCTGGACCGGCCGCCGGTGGGTTAAACGGGAAAAATATCCCATTAGGCTGATCCAGGTCGGTGTATTCCCCTGCCCCCGCGTCAACGCCGCTGCAACGACCGCCCCAGGCGCCGCCAGCCCAGCACCACCCCGCTGGCGCTGACCAGCAAACCTCCGGCGCTGAAGGCGATCATCCACAGATCCCACAACGGCCGGTTGGCCAGCAGCGGCAGCCAGTCCCAACTGTGCAGCAGGGCGAACAGCCAGCGCGAGGCGCGGCGCGGCTGGTCCAGTTGGCCGACGATGGCGCCGGTGTGCAGGTCCAGGTGCAGCCAGGTGTGCGCCGGGTCGTCGAAACGCACCCGCAGCACCGGCAGGCGCTGCTGCAGGTGGCCCATCATGCTTTGCGGTTCCCGGGCGTAGTAATAGAAGTCGTAGGCGGCAAGTTGCTCGACGAGCATCGGTTGCCCTGGCCGGATGGCCCAGGCCGCCTGCTGCAAGGTGCCGGGGTGGAACCGGCGCTGGACCCGATCCCCGGCCATGTCGAAGATCCGCGTACGCCCGGCGCCGTCATAGCCAATCACATACCCCTTGCCGGCGATCATCCGCCACTCCAGTTCCCGGGCCTGCAGGCCGTCATCGGCAAAGCGTTGCAGGACCTGCCCGGCATTCAGCGGGAAGGCCAGGGCGCCCAGTGGACCACCCTGGTACGCCGCCACCGACAAGGGCTGGGCGCTGCTAAAGAGCTTCCACGGGTTCATCGACATCAGGCCACTGAAGATCCAGGTGATCAGCAGCACGCCGAACAGCATGCCCCCCAGGTGATGCCAGCGGGCAAAACCCTGGTACGGCGAGTGCGAGCCGTTGCGGTAGGTGCGCTTGAAGCGCCAGCGCAGCACGCCCACCGCCAGGCCGAGCACCGCCATCAGGGTGGCGGCCAGGGACAGGTAGGTGACGATCGGCCCCCAGGCGCCATCGATGCCGATGCCCCGCAACGGGTACAGCCAGTGCAGCCAGGCGCCGATCCAGTTCCAGCCGCGTTCGCTGGCGGTAGCGTCACGCACCACCTCGCCGGTGGTGCCGGAGATATACAGCAGGCGCCGTTCGGCATCGGCAATGGCCACCCGGTGCAGCGGCCGGTCGGCATCCAGGGCCCGGGACAGGCTCCACATGTCTTCCTGCACGACGCCACGATCACGCGCCACCGCTTCGGGGGCGAACTGGCGGGCCGCG